>CAZGWS010000261.1:0-4134 GCA_964528805.1 uncultured Lentimicrobiaceae bacterium
CGATAGCTATAATGATAAGCTAACTGGGTTTAGTTTTGCCGCTACTGCTACCGGAGTTAAAGGTGATGTGATAATGACAAATGATAACAATATCAATAGTACATGGAATCCTGTTTGGTATTTAAAAGTAAGTGTTGACGATTCGGGATGGGTGGCTGAGATGAGAATACCGCTAACGCAGTTGAGATTTGCTAACGAAAAAGACCATGTTTGGGGACTTGAGGTTATGAGGAAACTCTTCCGAAAAGATGAAATCTCTGTTTGGCAGATGATACCACAAGATGCCAGCGGTTGGGTTAGTATGTGGGGTAAACTTACCGGTATTAGTAATTTAGTACCTAAAAAAGAAGTTGAGCTTATACCCTATGTAATGGGTAGCCTTGAAAAAAGTGAAAGAGTTGAAGGAAATCCATTTGAGACAGGAACAAAATGGGGGTATAACATTGGGATAGACGGTAAAATTGCAGTTACAAACGACTTAACGCTTAACTTTACTATCAATCCCGATTTTGGACAAGTTGAAGCTGATCCCTCTGTTGTTAACCTTAGTGCTTTTGAAAGTTATTTTCCTGAAAAAAGACCCTTTTTTGTTGAAGGCAGTAACATATTTAACTTCCCTCTTAGCAGAGATAGCCGAGATAACTTGTTTTATTCGCGCCGTATTGGACGAAGACCACACTATTACCCGGAACTAAATGAAAATGAATATGTTAAAATGCCTGAGTTTACTAAAATACTTGGTGCGTTTAAACTATCAGGTAAAACAAAAAATGGCTGGTCAATAGGTGTTATGGAAAGTGTTGCCAATCAGGCAACAGCAATAATCGATTCAATGGGCTTAAAGCGAAAAGAAATAGTGGAGCCAACAACAAACTTCTTTAACACAAGAGTTCAGAAAGATATTAATGAGGGGAATACTATTATTGGCGGAATGATTACAGCAACAAACCGGATTGTTAAAGATTCAACTCTTTTGTTTTTGCCAAAGCAGGCATATACTGCTGGAGTTGATCTTACAAACTATTGGGATAATAGAAACTATTATTTACGTGCAAAAATGGTAATGAGCAATATATCAGGCGATAGTAGCTCAATAACTAAGCTGCAAGAATCTCCTCAGCGTTATTACCAACGCCCTGATAATTTTCGTAGTATTGATTCATCGCTAACGAAATTATCCGGCTTTGGCGGTAATATTAATGGTGGCAAAAGTGGTGGTGGTCATTGGAGGTATGGTGGCAGCATAGGGTGGTTATCGCCAGGTCTCGACCTAAACGATATGGGATATATGCGCCGTGCAGATAGTTTTAGTCAATCGATTTGGCTTAAATATGTTATCTGGTCACCTTTCTCTATTTTTAGGAATATGAATTACAACATATCAGAATGGGCAGGGTGGGATTTTTCTGGAAGACACTTGTCAACCGGTGTTTGGCTTAATGCAAATACACAGTTTGTAAATTACTGGTCGGCAAACACAGGTATGGTTTGGAGTGGTGTTGAGGTTGATCGTACCGAGTTACGAGGTGGTCCGTCATTACTTTATTCACCAAGCTGGAAATCATGGCTGTCAGTTAGTTCTGACTCCAGAAAGAATCTTGTTTTTTCAGTTAGCGGATCTGTTAGATTGGGTGAAGATAATAGTAAATTACATCAGGACGTCAGTTTATCAGTAAGTTATAGACCTATGAATAATTTACATATCTCACTATCACCTTCGTTTACTGTTGATTATGATGATATTAAATACGTTGAAACTATTGATGACAATACAGGGAGTAAATATATTGTGGGGTCGCTAATTCGACATCAAACTAGTATGGATATAAGGCTAAGTTTCTCCGTTACACCTGATTTGAGTTTGCAATATTGGGGACAGCCATTCATTTATAGTGCTGATTATAGCCATTTTGCACATGTTGTTGATGCCGGTAATAGCGTTGTTAATAATCAATATCACGTTTTTACAAATGATGAGATTACATATAATGAAGCAAATGATTATTACAAAGTTACAGAGAACGGACAATCTTCTTTTACTTTCGATAACCCTGACTTTAGTGTATTTGAGTTCAGATCTAATTTTGTGGTGAGATGGGAATATATTCCCGGGTCAACTTTATATGCGGTTTGGGCGCAGGGTAGGAGCGGGTACGACGAAAATGGAGTCTTTGATTTTAACGATCGTATTAATAATTTGGTTAACGTTGCACCATCGAATATATTCTTGCTTAAATTTTCATATCGTATTAGTATCTGACGAAAAATTATATCCTGATGTGTACATAGTATTTTAATGTAATGATGAAGAAAATAATTTTATTAATATTTGCTTTTGGGATGATTACCACTATTAACTCTCAGGAGGTTAAAATTGCGCTTTTAAAATATGGCGGAGGTGGTGACTGGTATGCAAATCCAACGTCCCTTGGCAATTTGGTTAGGTTTTGTAATAACAATTTACATACCCATATTAGTACGGATGTTCCTACCGTAAATGTTGGCAGTAGTGAGTTATTTAATTATCCGTTTATTGACTTAACCGGTCATGGCAATATAATTTTTAGCCCTGAAGAAGTTGAAAACCTTCGCAGCTATCTTATTTCGGGTGGTTTTTTACATATATCTGATAATTATGGTCTTGATAAATACATCCGCCGGGAAATGAAAAAAGTATTTCCCGGTCTTGAGTTTGTTGAGCTGCCAAACAGCCATCCAATATATCATCAAAAGTATAATTTTATTAACGGGTTACCCAAAATACATGAACACAATGGTAAAAATTCGCAAGGCTTTGGCATAATTTATAAAGGGCGATTAGTCTGTTTTTACGATTATGAGTGCGATCTTGGCGATGGGTGGGAAGATCAGGAAGTTCATCATGACTCCAATGAAAAAAGGCAAGAAGCATTGGAAATGGGAGCTAACATAATTCAATTTGTATTTGAAAATTAGTTATTTAGAATTATTCTTATAAATATATCGTAAGTAAAACTATATTTCTACGTCTAATACAAATGTAATATCATTAATAGCGTTATTTATTAACAAAACAAATCAAATATATTTTTACATAAACAAAACACAATAATTATGAAGATTTTAAAAACATTGGTGCTATTCGTATTATTTATTTCATCAGCAAGTATTTTTGCACAACAAAAACATGTAGAGAAGAACATCCCGAAAGGGGCTAACTTGATAAATTTAAACGATGCTAAATATGCAGGCATGTCGTTTGAAAATATACTAAATCAGTATAAAGGGAAAGTAATTTATCTTGATTTTTGGGCAAGCTGGTGTCGTCCATGTAAAAGCGAAATGCCTTACTCCCTAAAATTGCAAAAGCATTTTAAAGGCAAAGATGTGGTTTTTGTCTATTTGTCATCAGATCGTGATCCAAAAGCATGGAAGAATGCAATAGCCATGTTGCGACTAACGGGTGAAGATTATCTTGTAAACGCAGCTGTATATAACCAATACAATAAGTTATTTAATGTTAGATACATACCTCGTTATGTTTTAATTGATAAACAAGGTAAGGTTGTAAATGCAAACGCACTTCGTCCCAGTAATCCGGAAAGCATTAAAGATATTGAGAAATTATTATAATCACAAACAAGAGGACAAAAAAATGCAGGTAATCAGAAAACGATACCTGCATTTTTTATTTAGGTATATTAATCTATCTCACAATTTTGATGTCTTTAACTTCGTCAACAGTTATTGTGCCACCATTATTTCCCCAAGCATTCAGTACGTAATTTATAACAGCAACAGCATCTTTATGTGTGTCAACCTGAAATGGCATGGGCATACTATAAACAGCTCCATTAACAGTAATATCAGCATGCGAACCGTTAAGTGCTTGCTTTACAGCACGTTTTTTGTCGGATAGCAGGTAGTCGGAACCCTTTAGAGGAGGAAATGCATTTGGAATACCCATTCCATTTACCTGATGGCATGCAAAGCATTTTTCGGCATATATTTTGGCCCCTTTAGGGTACTTGGCTGCTGCCGGGTCATCGTCAGGAGCAACGATAGTTGATGAACTATTTGAGATAATTGGTTTATTGCCGGTAAATCCGGATAAAATTGTAACTGAAACCATAAGCAAAGCACTTATAATTATTG
>CAZGWS010000262.1:0-4126 GCA_964528805.1 uncultured Lentimicrobiaceae bacterium
CCAACACCTGTATCGGCACTCATCCATGCGGCAACTATGGTTGTTGCAGGAGTGTTTTTGGTAGCACGATTATTTCCATTGTACTTCTTTATTGACGATGGTGTCGTCCTTGATCTTGTAACTGTTGTTGGAACAGTTACCATACTGTTTGCCGCTCTTATTGCAATTACACAATTTGATATTAAACGTGTTCTTGCTTTCTCCACAATTTCCCAAATTGGATATATGATGTTAGCATTAGGAATATCAAGATATGAGGGTGATGGTGGACTTGGATACACCGCATCGTTATCACATCTTTTTACCCACGCTATGTTTAAAGGTCTCCTATTCCTGGGAGCCGGATCAATAATACATTCAGTACACAGTAACCATATGGACGATATGGGCGGATTACGAAAATACATGCCTATTACTCATATTACATTCCTTATAGCTGCATTGGCAATTTCAGGTATTCCTCCTTTCTCAGGTTTCTTCAGTAAAGATGAAATATTAGCAGCTGCATTTGAGCACCACAGAATTGTATGGTTTACAGGATGGATTGTTGCCGGACTTACTTCGTTTTATATGTTCCGTTTGTACTTTAGAATATTTTGGTGGAACGATCCTAAATATGAACATACACCGCACGAATCACCTAAAACAATGACAATTCCATTAATAGTACTGGCATTTATGGCAGCATTTTCCGGATTTATCCCTTTCAGTCATTTTATTTCACCTGACCTGATACCATATAATAGTTTCATGGAATGGGACTTAGCCGGTGCTTCCGTTGGAATTGGTTTGTTAGGAATTGGTGTTGCATGGGTACTCTATAAAAAAGAAAACGACTTGTCAACACGATTTGCTATTGCCTTTGGACTTTTCTATAAGTGGACTTATAACAAATTTTATATTGATGAAATATACATATTTGTTACAAAAGAAATTATCTTTAAACGTATTTCTGCACCATTTGCCTGGTTCGACCGTCATGTAGTTGACGCTTCAATGAATGGAATTGGCAATTCAACAGTGTGGTTCTCCGATAAAATAAAAGGTTTACAGTCAGGCAGAGTTCAAGACTATGCCATGTACTTCGTGTCGGGCGCAACAGTTATTTCGATGATATTATGGTTCTTAATCAAATAAAAAAGATCAATTAAAATGGATATTTTATCACTATTTGTAACGGTTCCTTTTCTTACAGTAATTGCGTTAATGCTGGTAAAAGGTAAAAAGCAATACCGTATGGTTGCCGTCATTGGCTTTATAATACAAACGCTAATGGCGTTTAACCTAACATACCAATATTTGCATCTTAGGAAGTTAGGTGATCATAGCATCATGGTTTTTACTAAAGATTTACTATGGTTTGCGCCCATGAATATACATTATGCTATTGGTGTAGATGGAATTTCGGTACTGATGATTGTATTAACTTCAGTTATTGTTTTAGCAGGAATCTTTATCTCGTGGGAAGTTGACGATCTCCCTAAAGAGTTTTTTATATCACTGATTGTTTTATCTATTGGCGTTTTCGGATTTTTTATTTCCGTTGACTTGTTCACAATGTTTCTGTTTTATGAAATAGCTGTAATTCCCATGTACTTACTAATAGGAATTTGGGGTACAGGGCCGCGTGAATATGCCGCAATGAAACTTACACTAATGCTTATGGGAGCCTCTGCTGTTTTATTAATTGGTATCTTAGGCTTGTATTTTAACTCGGCTCCTCATGGTGGACAATACACTTTTAACATTTTTGAAATTGCTAAACTAAATTTGCCAATTGGTATGCAGCGTCTATTTTTTCCATTTGTGTTTGTGGGCTTTGGAGTTATTAGTGCTTTGTTTCCATTTCACACATGGTCACCTGATGGTCATGCCTCGGCACCAACTGCGGTATCAATGTTACATGCAGGTGTGCTGATGAAAATGGGTGGATATGGTATTTTCAGAATTGCAATGTACTTAATGCCTGAAGGCACACATTACTGGGATAAATTCTTCCTCGTTTTGGCAATTATAGGTGTAGTATATGGCTCATTAGCTGCCATCCGGCAAAAAGATTTGAAATATATTAACGCTTATTCGTCAGTTAGCCACTTGGGCCTTGTTTTAGTAGGCTTGCTTATGATTAATCAAATTGCATGGAAAGGTGCAATGTTGCAAACTCTTTCGCATGGCTTTACAACTGCATTACTTTTTGCACTTATTGGGGTTGTTTATGGAAGAACACACACACGTCTGGTATCTAAAATGAGTGGCTTACTCGTATTTATTCCTGTAATAGGTATTTTATTTGTACTTGCCGGATTTGCTAACCTTGGGTTACCCGGTTTTAGTGGTTTTGTCTCAGAAATGAATATTTTTGTTGGTGCTTTTCAGCATATTGACACTTTCCATCGTGTTATTACAATACTTGCAGCATCCTCCATTGTTATTACGGCTGTGTATATACTAAGGATGGTTGGTAAAATTCTTATGGGACCACCTATGAAAGAATATGCTAATTTGCCCGGTATTACCTGGTACGAAAAAACCGGCACTTTTATTCTATTGATATTTATTGTACTTATCGGTACACTACCTTTCTGGTTTGGTGAAATTTTAACCGATAGTATTCGTCCTTTTATTGAAAGATTATAAAATAATACTTTAAGAAATGAATTGGAATCAAATATTATTGATGCGAAACGAAATCGTTTTAACTCTCATCATACTTCTGCTTTTGATAATTGATTTAATCGTAAAAGACAACAGAAAAAATGTGATAAGCAACTTTGCTATTGGGTTATTTGTGATTTACATGATAATAGGCTTCATTCCCATGCCCGAGGGTAGCCTTTTTGGCGGAATGTTTAAAACTAACCACCTAATTTATAGCTTTAAAAATGTACTAAATGTTGGTGTATTTATTATTTTACTTCAGTCGGCATCGTGGTTACACGATAAGCTATCTGACTCAACTAAGATGGCAGAATTCTATATTGTACTATTCTCATCGTTGATGGGTATTTCATTTATGGTATCGGCTGGGCACTTTCTTATATTATATATGGGTCTTGAATTATCAGTACTACCAATAGCAGCATTAGCAGCATATGATATATATAACCGCAAATCTTCTGAAGCTGCCATTAAACTTATTTTGTCAGCAGCTATTTCATCAGGAGTATTTTTATTTGGTATTTCTATTATTTATGCCGTTAGCGGAAGCTTATACTTTGATGATATCACAGGGCATCTGCCAATCTCTTACTTCTCAATAATGGGGATGGTATTTGTATTCTCAGGTCTTGCTTTTAAAATTTCTTTAGTCCCGTTTCATCTTTGGACTGCGGACGTTTATGAAGGTGCCCCTACTCCTATTTCTAATTATCTATCAGTAATTTCAAAAGCCGGTGCAGTATTTATTCTGATGATACTACTATTTATTACAATGCACACACTATATGACATTTGGATATATCTTGTTTATGGTATCGCTGTTTTAACAATGTTTATAGGTAACTTCTTTGCCCTGCGACAATCGAATTTAAAACGATTTTTGGCATTTTCATCAGTTGCACAAGCAGGTTTTATACTGATGGCAATGGTTTCAGCAAATCAAATAGGCGTTACCAGCATTGTATATTTTTTGGCAATATATGTATTCTCAAATATTGGTGCTTTTGGAGTTGTTGAAATAATATCAATGAAAAGCGGTAAAGAAAATATTACTGACTACGCAGGTCTTTACAGAACTAATCCGTATTTGAGTATTGTTTTGATGCTTTCTTTGTTTTCACTTGCCGGAATTCCACCAATAGCAGGCTTTTTCGGTAAATTCTTTTTATATACCGCAGCAGCAGGACAGGGTTTTTATGCTTTGGTTTTTATTGCAGTAGTAAATGTTACAATATCGTTATATTACTATTTAAAGGTTATTAGAGAAGCATTTCTACGTACAAGTGAGACTCCTATTCCATATTTTAAAAGTGATAATTATATGAAGGTTTCGTTGGCAATTGTTACCGCCCTTCTTCTCATTATGGGACTATACAGCCCGTTTTACAATTATATCTATTCAATAAGTAATATAATAAATTTCTAAAGTTATGACATTGCAAGGGAAACACGATTTTGGAGAAATTGA
>CAZGWS010000263.1:0-4125 GCA_964528805.1 uncultured Lentimicrobiaceae bacterium
ACATGGAATTTACCGGCTTCCTTAACTGCATGTTCTGAACCGTATTTTATAAAATCGTCATATTTAATGACTTCTGCGCGAATAAATCCACGTTCCAAATCGCTATGAATTACGCCGGAGGCTTCCGGAGCTTTCATACCTTTTTTAATTGTCCATGCTTTAACTTCCTTAGGCCCTGCAGTAAAAAACGATTGGAGATTTAAGACTTTGTAAGCAGCACGAATTAATTTATTAACACCTGGTTCTTTTAACCCGGCATCAGAAAGAAACTCTTTTCTGTCTTCTTCATCTTCAAGTTCTGATATCTCAGCTTCAAGTTTGCCCGCAATTACCAGCACATTTTCATCACTGCCTAAGCTGTCAACAACCTGCTTAACATAGTCATTACCGGTAACTGCAGATGCATCGTCAACATTGCAAACATAAAGTACAGTTTTGTCTGTTAACAATTGCATATCTTTAATAAAACGCTTATCAGCCTCAGCAACCGGTGCAGTACTTGCATTACCAAAATTTTCTAAATGTTGCTTATAAACGGTAAGAACTTCAACACCCCTTTTTGCGTCCTTATCACCCGACTTAACCAACTTCTCCATTCGTTGAATTTTGCGTTCGATTAAATCTAAATCGCGAACCTGAAGCTCAAAGTCAACAATCTCCATATCTCTAACAGGATCGACAGAACCCTCGACATGTGCTAAATTATCGTCATCAAAACACCGCAACACATGTATTAAAGCATCCGTTTGCTGAATATCAGCAAGAAATTTATTTCCAACTCCTTCACCTTCACTAGCACCTTTTGCCAACCCGGGCACATCAACAATTTCCACCAGTGCATGTACAATCTTTTCCGAATGTACAAGATCATCAAGTTTGTTCAATCTGTTGTCAGGAACATTTGCAATACCAATATTCGATTTTATAGCACTAAATGCATAATTTGAACTTAAAGCCTTAGTATTTGACATACAATTAAATATTGCAGTCTTTCCTGTGTTAGTTAAACCAATTATTCCGCAGTTTAATGACATATTGTTGTTATTTATTTATTTGTGTAACAGATGTTTATTAAAAAAAATCAGCTATTTATAAGTTGCAAAGGTAATACAAAAATTTCCCTTAAAAATAGTAATGAATATTTTTTTATAATCAAATAAATATCAGTACTTTTGCAGCCCGAAATTAAGATATCCGGAATCTAATAGTAATTGCTGTTAGATTTCTTAATTAACAAACTAATGTAAAATCGGTTTCAAATCACAAGTGCCGGATGTTTGATTGTGAAACACAAATTATTATTAATGCCTGAATTAGAAAAAAAAACCACCGAGCCTACTGACGAGAAAGCTGAAATAGCTAAAACTTCAGATGAAACTGCTGACAAAGTAGTTGAAAATGCAGAAACAAGTGTAATTGCCGATCCTGCTGTTGGTGAAGAAGAAAAAACAGTTGCTGAACCGGAAACCTCTGAAGATGCTCCTGAAGTTAGTGCTGACAAAGAAGAAACTACTGATGCTGAGGCAAAAGCACAAAATGATGCTGACGTATTATCAAAACTTGACGAAGAAGAGAAAGAAGCTAAAGAAAAGTTACCCGAAGAATTTGATTGGGATGCTCTTGAAAACAAAAAAGACAAGTACTCTGCCTCCGAAAGAGAAAAATTGGAAAATATTTATTGCAAGTCGTTGAGTTCAATTGTTGAACATGAAGTAATTGAAGGAACAATTGTTGGTATTACTGAAAGAGAAGTCGTAATAAATATTGGATATAAATCTGATGGAATTATCCCCACTAACGAATTTAGATATAATCCCGAACTGAAAGTTGGCGACAAAGTAGATATTTATGTGGAAAACCAGGAAGACTCTAACGGTCAGATGATTCTTTCGCATAAAAAGGCTCGAATCTTAAAATCATGGGACAGAATTAATGAAGCTCACGATAACGATGAAATTATTAACGGATATGTTAAATGGCGTACAAAAGGCGGACTCATTGTAGATGTATTTGGTATAGAAGCATTCTTGCCTGGTTCGCAAATTGATGTTAAGCCTATTAGAGATTACGATATTTATGTTGATAAAACTATGGAATTCAAGGTTGTAAAAATCAACCATGAGTATAAAAATGTTGTTGTATCGCACAAAGCTCTTATTGAAGATGAACTCGAACAACAAAGAGCAGAAATTATTGCTAAACTCGAAAAAGGTCAAGTGCTTGAAGGTATTGCCAAAAATATTACCTCTTATGGAGTATTTATCGACCTCGGTGGTGTTGACGGATTAATTCATATAACAGACTTATCATGGGGTCGTATAAAACACCCGGAAGAGATTATCGAACTTGACGAAAAACTAAAAGTTGTTATCCTTGACTTTGATGAAAATAAAAAGCGTATTGCACTTGGATTAAAGCAGCTTACCCCTCACCCATGGGATTCGTTAGATGCTAACTTAAAAATTGGTGATAAAATTAAAGGAAAAGTTGTTGTACTTGCCGATTATGGTGCATTTGTTGAAATTGCCTCCGGTGTTGAAGGTCTTATTCACGTGAGTGAAATGTCGTGGTCGCAGCATTTGCGTACTGCTCAGGATTTCTTAAAAGTTGGCGATGAAGTTGAAGCCGTTATACTTACACTTGATCGTGACGAAAGAAGAATGTCTCTTGGCATGAAACAACTTGTACCGGATCCATGGAGTGATATTCGTAAGAAATATCCTGTTAAATCTAAACATAAAGCCATTGTAAGAAACTTTACAAACTTTGGCATTTTTGTGGAAATTGAAGAAGGTGTTGATGGTTTAATTCATATTAGTGATTTATCGTGGTCGAAAAAAATTAAACACCCTGCAGAGTTCACTAAAATAAATGAAGAAATTGAAGTTGTAGTTCTTGATGTTGATGAAGAAAATCGTAGATTAAGTCTTGGGCATAAGCAACTTGAAGAAAATCCTTGGGATGTATTTGAAACCGTATTTACTATTGATTCAGTACATCAAGGAACAGTAATTAATCTTCATAATAAGGGTGCTTTGATTTCGTTACCATATGGTGTTGAAGGTTTTGCTCCAATGCGCCATCTGAAAAAAGAAGACGGAACAAACATTAAAGCTGATGAAACTGCTGACTTTAAAGTAATTGAATTTTCTAAAGATAATAAAAAAATTATCTTGTCGCATACACGCCTCTTTGAAGAAGATGCAAGAGCCACAAAAGCTGCTGATGCTAAAAAAGCCACAGCTGAACATCAGAAATCGAAAAGAGCAATTAATAAGCTAAACGAAAAAGTTGAAAAAACTACTTTTGGAGACCTTGACGTGCTAGCGAATCTAAAAAGTGAAATTGAGAAAAAAGAAAAGGAAACTAAATAATACATTTTGTTTTGACTAAAATTCTATTGAATTTTAGTATTTAGTCTTTGCAAGAAAACGCCAAATACTGCGTTATTCTCGTTTTTGAATTAGTAATTTGCAATTAGTAATCCTTGAATTCAAAAACTTCGAAAGCCTTGTCTTTGATACATTCTTATCAAAAACTTGAAAATGATGAATGTTCTTGCAGGCATTACATATAAAAAAATCCCTTCATTATTTGTTGGGATTTTTTTTATGGTAATTTTGATACACGTTAATAAAATATTTAATGTACAAGTTTTGCTGAATTTGAGGTCATTAGCTCTGTAAAAACAAAAACCCATCCTGACCAGGCGGTCGTTGGATGGGCCCAATTATGAAAAACAAACAAAACAAGCAATGCAAAAGTAAGAAATAAAATTAAAAAAGCAACTTTATTGTGTTTTAATTTGAGACGAATAAAAATAATAATGCAGATATTCCTCTATAATTGTGATTGATTTAACAACAGATTAGAAGTAGTGTAACAAATTAATCTACGAGTTTTATAATCGTAATTTTTACTGTTTCAATGAATCATCCCATCCTAACTTCTTAGTACAGTGAATGAACCATCATCTTCAATTTTTATAATACGTGAGGGTTTTACCGAGTGCATTGTGTTGCGAAATACGGAAACTATATGGTCAACACCATCTTTAATCCCTTCATCAATATCATGAAAAATACTAGCAGTTGGTTGATTTGTAAAATTGGCAGAAGTAGATAC
>CAZGWS010000264.1:0-4118 GCA_964528805.1 uncultured Lentimicrobiaceae bacterium
CCTGATTATATTGAATTTACAGGCAAAACAATATACCTGAACAAAAGTAGCTTAGTAGCCCCAATTAGTGGTTATGTAACCAAGATAGCTGTGGAGCAGGGCGATATGGTTTCAAAAGGCGAGGTACTGTTTAAAATACAAGCGCCGGAAGCCTACGTGATGCGGCATAAAGCTAACCAAAAGAGCAATTATGGCATTATTAACATTACCGCACCTGCAACAGGGCAACTGGTAACCCTAAATATTATTAATAAAGGCGTTTATGCCAACAAAGGAACTACAATGTGTACTATCCTGTCGTCTAACGACTTAAAGCTACAGGTTGAAGTGCCTTACGAGTATAACAAATATGCAAAAATTGGAAGTGCCTGTAAGATTGTACTCCCCGACAGCTCTATTATTAATGGATCGTTTGTGAAAATGTTACCGCAGATAAATCAAAACTCTCAAACGATTAAGGTACTGGCACATATTAAAGACAATAAATTTATTCCCGAAAATTTAATAGTTAAAGTACTGGTTGACAAAACTAAGGAACATAAAGTGCAAATACTAAACAAGCAGTGTTTACAAACAAATGCGTTAATGACCAACTTTTGGGTAATGAAATTGATTAACGATAGCACCGCAGTTAGTGTTCCTGTTCAAAAAGGAAATCAAACCCACACACAAGTAGAAATTATACAACCAATATTTAATACAAACGACAGAATAATTTACGAGGGTGCTTATGGCTTAGGCGATACTGTGTTAGTACAAGTAATAAAATAGTTAAGAATAATGAAAAAATTACTATTAACAATCGTATTATTTTGTAGCGTGGGGACATTACTTTCGCAGAATGTATTTACCGCAATAATTAAAGATGAGAGTACCGGAGAGCCGTTGCCATATGCCAATGTGATCGTTGATAGCACAAAAATTGGTAATAGTGCTGATGAGTTTGGCAAGGTTGTAATTACAAACATACCTAACGGGAAACAGGAGTTGATATTTTCATACGTTGGATATAGCAAGAAAGAAAAAAAATACACTTTTCCGTTAGAAACAAAAAATATGATTATCGTTTTTCTTGAGAAAGATGAAGAACTGAAAACGGTTACCATTGCTTCTACCCGAACTAACAATCGCATAGAGGAGATACCAACAAGAATAGAAGTACTTGGCTATGAAGAGGTTATAGAAGAATCAGGTATTACACCGGGGAATATATCAAAGCTGCTTGGCGAAACATCAGGCGTTAACGTGCAGCGGACTTCGGCAGTGTCAGGAAATGTAGATTTCCGTATTCAGGGGTTGCCGGGTAAATATACTCAGCTTCTAAAAAATGGTTTCCCAAGTTATGTTGGATTTGCCTCGGGGTTGAGTTTACTCCAAATTCCACCTCTCGATTTAAAACAAGTAGAAATTATTAAAGGATCTGCATCTACACTATACGGGGGCGATGCCGTTGCCGGTATTATAAATCTAATCTCAAAAAAGCCTTCCACACAAACCGAATTCTCGATTTTGGTAAATCAAACCACTCTGGGAGGAAATGATTTTAGCTCATTCTTTTCAGGGAAAACCGGCAAGTACGGATTTACTATTGTAACAGGCTTTAACACTCAAAAAGCCAAAGATGTTAGTGGCAACAACTTTACTGATGTCCCTAAATACAATCGTGCCGTTGTTACTCCCACTCTTTTTATCAATATTAATAATAAAAATAACCTAATTATTGGCTTAACCACAACATATGAAAATAGGCTCGGCGGCGATATTAATGTCGTAAAAAACGTGCCTGATTCATCACATCTTTTTTATGAGCATAACGAAACCCGTTACTTATCAGGGAATATTACTTTTACACATACATTTACTAATAAAAGCAAATTAACTTTTCGTGATAACATCTCAAATTTTAACAGAACACTAAAAACCAATACTAACATTTTTGAAGGCAACCAGTTAACATCATTTTCTGAAGCTGCATATTTACTCACTAACAAAAATCACAGCTGGGTTAGTGGCATTAATCTTTACTTCGACAGCTTTGCACAAACCCAAACCGGAAACACGTTTTCGCTAGATTACAATTATAATACCATTGGGATATTTTCTCAAGATAACTGGAAAATCTCAAAAAAACTAACTTTAGAACCCGGTATCAGGTATGATTATAATATTAATAATAAAGGTTTTATTTTACCTCGGCTTGCAGTAATGTATAAATTTTCAAGAGCATTCTCGGCACGATTAAGTGGTGGGTTAGGGTATAAATTGCCAACGCCATTTACTGATGCGGCGGAGCGAACAAGATACCAAAATGTAATTTTTACAGATGGGCTGAAAGCTGAAAAATCAATGGGGACAAACCTTGATTTTACCTACAAAATACCACTATTTAACAAGCTATTTTTAACCATAAATCAGGCATTTTTTATGATTCAAATTGCTAACCCCATAATTGAAAATGCCGACTCGCTCTCGTATCAAACAGTATATTATCAAAATGCCAATGGTAACCTCCTCAACAAGGGTATGTCAACAAACATAAGGTTATCGATGGATGAGTTGGTTCTGTATGTTGACTATTCGTTAATTAATGCTCGTAAACAATACGACAAGGATAAACCTCTGGAGCTTACGCCAAAAAACCGGCTTACTACAAATCTATCCTATGAAAATAAAGAAGTGGGTTGGAAGATGGGGCTTGAAGCCTTTTATATTGGGCATCAGTATTTTGATGAAGGACTTACTGCCCCCAATTATTGGTTGCTGGGAGCATCTACACAGAAAACTATCGGTCATTTTACAATTGCGCTAAACGTGGAAAATATATTAAACATACGCCAAACTCATTTTGAAAATATTGTTAGTGGTGATGTAAATAACCCGGTATTCAGCGAGTTATATGCACCATTAGATGGTATTGTTGGAAATGTAGTATTAAAATTTGATTTATTTTAAAAGTTATTATTAATGCATGACTTTAAAAAATATTTTTTGCTCACACTATTGCTTCTGTTGCTTTTAGAAAGGCAACAGGTACATGCGCAACACTCAATTCCGAGTGTAATACATGCCATTAAAATTAATGATGATATAAAATTTGATGGTATCCTCGACGACTCTATTTGGCAGCAGGTTCAACACATAAGTAATTTTACCCAGCGTGATCTTGATTTTGGTAAACCGGTTACCGAGCATACTGAAGTTGCTGTTGTTTACAACCAAAATACTCTATATTTTGGTGTGTGGTGCTACCAAAAAGATGCACATGAGATTGTTGCAAAAAGCATGAATACTGATTTTGATTATAGTGCCGACGACAATTTTAGGATAATGATAAGTCCTTTTGACGACAACAGAAGTGGCTACCTTTTTATTACAAATCCCAATGGTGCTCGTGCTGATATTCAGGTATTTGCTGGCGAAGATGGTAATGAGGACTGGAATACAGTGTGGGATGTTAAAGCCACCGTTAACAACCTTGGGTGGTTTGCCGAAATAGAAATACCCCTTAATGCACTCCAGTTTAAAAAAGGCAAAGTGCTTAACTGGGCCATTAATTTTGAGCGTGATATTGTTTCAAAAAATGAGCAAGCCCTTTGGCAGGGATGGTCGCGCGATAACTCAATAAACTCAGTTATAAATGCCGGAAAGCTTACCGGTATCTCTGATATTTCATATGCTAAAAAGTTTGAGTTTAAACCATATGGACTTGTAGGCTGGCATTTTAATAATGACGAGGGAAATAAATATCCGTTCAAAGCCGGCGCTGATATGAATATAAACGTATCTCCTACACTTAAGTTGAACCTTACTACGTTTACTGATTTTGCCCAAGTTGAAGCTGATAGAATTCCGGTTAACCTGACCCGCTTTAGCGTATATTATCCCGAAAAACGACAGTTCTTTCTCGAAGGTTATGATTTGTTTAGCTACTACCTCGGTGATGAAAACAATGCTTTTTATTCGCGTACTATCGGTATTAAAAACGACAAACAAGTACCAATAATTGCAGGAGCACGGTTATTTGGCAAGATTGGTAAAAATAATATTGGCTTCCTTAATATTCAGGAAGCAAAAATTGACTCAATCCCAACAACAAATAATACTGTATTTCGCTATAA
>CAZGWS010000265.1:0-4110 GCA_964528805.1 uncultured Lentimicrobiaceae bacterium
CCACAAAAAAGTCGGCATAATTATTACTGTTGCCATTGCAATAATATGCAAGACCTTCCCAAATATGATTTGATCCCCAGTTAATTCCATCAGAATGATTGGCATAACTCAACCCATTAAAATTGTTTCTGTAAATATCATTAACAGCTTTAGAATTATTTATGCTAATACCAAAGTAATTAGCCTGAGGACCTTGTGCATATTTAGTAAACTGGTTTTCCTCAAAGGCAAAACCTGTTACGTAATCGGTATAAATACCTGTGCCGCAACCATTGTAGTTACCAACCTCAAAGTTAGAGAATAGTACACTTGCGTTGTCCATTTTTGTTGTTCTTACTCCAAAAGCGTTGTTGATAAAGTCTGCTCTGTTAACACTAAATGATACAGCACTTTCACCATCATTAACTGCACTAATTGCACTCCAAAATCCTGTAAAAGTACATTTGTCATAGTCTGCTTCGGGGCAAGGGCTTTGTGTTGAATTGCAAATCGCACTAACTCTGAATTTTGCATCGTAACCTGCAATAGCATGATTATAGTCAGACACATTACTTACATTATCCGCAAGACTAAAATCACATGCTTGGAAGTTTATTCCTTTAACATATGCAAGATCAACATGTTTAAAAAAGGTTTCAGTACCCAAATAGTCTTCGGTAATTTCAAAAGTACAGTTTTTAAAATAACTGTTGTAATCCATTTCCTGAGTAGAATCTGATGGGTTGTAGTTTTTGTAATGTAGAGCGTGGATTGATTTTGTGTTATTTCTGAATATCGCATCATTAGCATGAACAATACCACCCGTTGCAGAATAATCATCTGGTTTCCAAAGGTCAACTGCACAAACAGCGTTTTCGATTGTTGCTCCGTTTTTAAGTTCTAAGTAGCCTTGTTGATAGTTGCCATTGGCATCATGGAATTGATGAGCGGTACTGTTGCCCCATACTTGTATGCCTTGCCATGGTTCGCCAAAGGTATTTGTTATTACACCACCATCAATAGTAAGTTTACCACCGGGTTCTACAATAATGCTACCTCCTAATGGCATATTTACAATATCTTGTACTACTAATTCACCACCATTCATAATTCGCACACCTGTTTGTAATGCTTTTGGCTTATCCCATATCAGTACTTCACCATCTTTTACTTTATAGCAAACGGGGTTTTGAGCCGTAACTAAATCACCTTCCCAAAGAGAGCGCCCAAACGTTGCTGCGCTAATTTTCTGAGTACAATAATTAATGCTTAATTCAACAACCCTAACGTGGGGAAATTCCCCGTATTCAATCCAATCTGCCATATCAGCATCTTTGTAATAAATGCCAACATCTGTAGCAATATATAAACCATCATTACTGCCGTAATGGTATACAATACCATTTATAGGTAATTGTGGCAAACTGTTGGTTGGGTCAGCATTCTCCCATGTTAGTCCGCCATCGTTAGAATAAGCAACTCTAATTGAAATATTGTCGTAACCAATCATTGATATCCATACTTTATTGGTATCGGTAGGATGTACAGCTATACCTGAAATTACCGGAAAGTTGGCACTGTCTATCCCCGGGTAGTTTAGTTGCGAAAAAGCATCTATCCCATAGTTGCCATTATTACCACCTATGGATGTTTTAAATAACCGAGGTTTTAAACCCACAGAGTTTTCGTTAAACAGCCCTCCTGTTGCGATGTAAATCACATTCGGGTATGATTGGCAATAATCGATTTCTGTTATTTGCCTTTTGTGCGGAGGTAAGTCAGGTTTACCTATGTCTGAATCTATTTCCCATAATTCATCGGTATTATGACCTTCGGGCCAATCGTATTTTCTTTTGTATAATTCACAAAAACCTAAAAAATCGTAATTACTATTTGGGAAACTAATGAGATGGAATGTTTTAGGGATTAATGTTTTGTTTAAACTTACTAAATCAATTGGTGCTTTATCATACTCCTCATTAGAACTGCCTGAAGAAATATTATAATTTACCAAGTCATAATTATCATGAGAATGAAGAAACAAATCCAGATTATTATAAGAAGCCTTTACTGAATAGCCATCCCCAGATGAAGAAATAGTATTCCAAACATTATCCTTATATTTATAAATACCACAATCTTGGTTTGCAGTAAGGTAAACACCGTTTTTAAATTTAGAGTAATCATATGACCAAATTAGTTGATTTTGTAAGCCATTGTTTCTATACTCCCATGCATCACCGCTAGGTGTTGGTGGATAAAGTAATTCGGGATCAAGCACACCTATCCCTCCATGACTCCCATAAAAAATAAGAGGGTCATCGCTCACATTAGGTTGGAAAGCTAATACATGTCCGTCATCATAACTCCCCATAGATCCGGAATAAATCATCCATGGATGGCTTGGCAATGGGTATGTTCCATAAACGCCATATTCACATCGATGAGATGATGAAGATCCTTCTCCGTAAAGTGCTCCATATGCAAAAATTATATCTGGATTAACAGGAGACACAGCTAATGCCATCCACTCTTTTGAATTATAACCATATTGATATATATGTTGACTCCACATACCATTTTTAAAAGTATAAATATATGCAGATCCGCCAGAACAATCACCAGTATTAGGTAAGTTTTCATTTTCACCATAAATATATGCATAAATTCTATTTTCTCCACCAGGTGCAGGTGTAACAGCAAGATTAATTCTTTCAGGATAAAAACCATCAGCAGCCAAAGTATCAAAATCCAGACCTGTTGAACTACCCGTAATTACATTCCAATTATCGCCACCATCAGTACTCTTAAAAATATTAATACTAGACGCATATAGTACATCAGGGTCATCAGGCTTAATTTCGATACTTCTAAAATCGCCATCAAAATCGGTTTCTCCATCGTACACCATTTCCCAATGCGGAATAGCATCAAGAGCATTTTTAGTACGATAAATACCATTTGATGTTGCAGCAAATAAGAAAGTTGAGTCTGCTTTATTAATAATTGCAAGTTTTCTGACAACTCCACCTTTATCATAAAATTGATCAATAAAACCATTATTAATTTCGTGCCATGTTGCACCATAATCTAAAGAGCGAAAAATACCAATTGTATAAATAGGGTTCGTATTTGCCCAATTAGGTCCATACTCCAATGTTACACCCCCGTCGGCAAAACCGGTAGCAATAAATAAAACATTAGTATCGCTTGGATTTATAGCAATATCAGCTACTGATGATATTTTTAAAGCATCGGTGTTAACAATTTGCCAAAATGCTCCATCATTATTAGTACGCCACAATCCCCCAAATCCGGAACAAGCGTATATTGTACTATCGCTGATGGCAAAGTTAGGACTAAAGGTAATACGATGAATTTGCCCAACACCTTTTCCGGTACTATTTTCCGGTGTATTTGATGGACCAATGCATTGCCAATTTGGCTCAATATTGGTATTCGTAACCGGAGTAAAATTTTGTGCATAATTAATAATTGCCTTGTTAGCAACGCTAAAGTTTCCATGTGGATGTAACCGAGGTACCCACACCGACGCTAGTCTGTTGTGTTGTACTCTACTGCCTCCTTCACTTGAATCATTTGGATTATAACGTGATGATGTGTAATAGTAATTCAAATAATTGTAAAAATTAGCATTATCAGGCAACATCGGTATCTGCGCCTTTAATGTTGAAAAATTTGAACTAAGAATAATTAGAATCAAAAATATCACAAATATACTGCCGTTTTTTAATAAGCAAGAATTTCTTAATGATTTTACTTTCTTCTTCATAGTCTTATTTTTAAGGGTTTAATAAAAAGTATTTGATTTGAGCAAACATATTATAAAAATGATTTTTATAATAATGCACAAAGATATATCGAGGAAGGGTCAAAATTTGACCCTTCCTCAAATTTCTATAAAGTATTTTTTGGTTTTCTTACAATATTTTATAGGAGAACCTTGTTTACGTAGGGGTTTCAGCATTCTTTTTATTGTGCTTTCTGAACAATTATATTTTTTACTAACTTGTTGTAATGAATATAATCTACCGTTTTTGATCATTTCTAATAGGTAACCCGGGTTCACAAACCTATCGCAACAAACTAATAAAATTAGATTTGTTGTAT
>CAZGWS010000266.1:0-4092 GCA_964528805.1 uncultured Lentimicrobiaceae bacterium
CAACTACTTTAAACATCGAAGCTTTTTGTAGCCCTGCAACAATATTTATCCCAAAAGTATCAGCATCGTGGTTAATTATTAATACCGGGAGGTTCTTTTCATTAAGCTGCTTAAATGTTGAATCTTGTAACAATGTCATAATAAGCACCAGTGCAACTGGCATAACAAAAAGCATTGCCAGCCCTGCTCTATCGCGAGTTAGCAGTATCACTTCTTTTTTTATAGTTGCTAATAGTTTCATCGTTATTCTCTTACTGATTTCCCTGTAAGTTTCAAAAATAGTTCTTCCAAATTAGTGCATTCGCTATTATTTTCAATTAACTGTTTTGGTGTTCCGTTAGCAATTTCGTTACCCAAATCAATTATTGAAATGTTAGTACATAAATTTTCGGCTTCTTCCATCAAATGTGATGTGTAGATAATTGTCGTTCCTTTTCTATTTAATTCTTTTAAATACTCAATAATTACGTTTTTCGACTGTACATCGATGCCAACGGTTGGCTCATCGAGGAATAATATTTTTGGAGAGTGAATGATTCCGGCAATTAAGTTAAGCCTCCGCCTCATACCTCCAGAAAATGTTCTCACACGATTGTGCGATTTATCAGACAGGCTAAATTTATTCAGATAATATTCAATCTTATCTATTAAATATTTTCCTTTCAGTCCATACATGTGTCCAAAAAATTGAAGATTTTCGATAGCTGTAAGATCGTTATAAAGTGCAAGTTCCTGCGGAACAACACCAATAATTTTCTTTATCTCTTCAAGGTTTTTATCCTCACTTAATCCGGCTATGCTGATGCTTCCGTAGTTTGGTTTAATTAATCCGCAAAGCATTGAAATAGTGGTAGTTTTACCTGCGCCGTTAGGCCCTAACAATCCAAATATATCACCTTCATTAACGTTCAAATCAAGTGAATCAACAGCATTTGTTTCGGCGCCGTCATATCTTTTAATTAACTTTGATATTTGTATAATTGGCGTTGTCATTATCTAACTAATACTATTTTTGAGTTTCTTAAAAAATACTTTTTCTCTATCGGCAATTGTTAGTAATAAATCGGCAGCTTTATCATAACTTTCATCAATAGTATTTCTATTTTTAACAATTCGCCCGGTAATGATTGCAAATTCACGCCACATATCACCAATATCCGAAATTTCGTACGACAACTTTCTTAGTTTGTCATTATTTAATATTGCAGATGCTTCCTGCAAAAATGCACCATACATATACCTAAATCCGGCTCCTCCGGTACCAATTTCTTCCTGCGCACGCACAATTTGTCCTGTGTATGAGGCAGCTTTTCTGGCATCAAGTTTTTGAGGATAGCTACGTACTTTTTTTGATAAAAACTTAATTCCTTTTACCCCAAACATGGGTATTGGAATAGTTAACATATCTTTACAAGTATGCTTAATTCCTACAATTATTGCCTTTTCTATATTGATGTCTTTGGGGATATCAACTGCCCAATACATATGACCTTTTGGTGCAAATGTACCTTTTGCATAACGTACTCGCAACAACTCATCATAGGTAAGCGATTCATAGCCATTCATAATCGGGTCGCTTATGAGATATGTGTTGTTCTTTTTTCCAAAAACGACCAAATTATGAGCATTAAAATGAAAGCGATAAGGATCAGGGAAATACGTAAGATGATACACGCCTACAAGCATGCCTGTTGGTATTCCTTTTTTAAGATTTTCATCTAACGCATCCATAGCCTTATGCGGGTTTTTGTATTTGTGTTTCTCGAATTTTATATTAAGACGGCGCGAAATACGCTTAAAAATTATTCCGGGTAACGGTCTGAATGATGTAACAGGGATTCCACCAACTTTTAAAAATGGCATATGCGAAAAAAATAAACCCGAGCCTATTCCAAAAACCATGGGCTCGCTTAACTCGATGCCGTAATAACGCAATAAGTTACTTACAACACCATTTTCGCAATGTGCTGATTGCTTATGATTAAATTTTAGTTCGATATTTTGGTTGTCAACGGTCATCTATTATGAATTATCAATTTTTTTAAGAACCTCTATACTTATAAGTTCTTCCTTGCTTATGCTAAATACTTTGGCATATTGTTCAAGCACATCATCACTTAACTTCGCAAAATTCTTTGGTTTAAGATGCTTTTTAACTGCCCACTTCCACATGCGCATGTAACTGGCAAGAAGAGCTACGTCCATTATGTTTTTTTCAATATAGTATGCTATCGGGCTTAACTTTCCGGCAATTACACTCTGTTTAGTTTGTTCTATTTTTTCATTAACATTATCCCAAGCTTCCTGCATTACAGCATTTTTAGGTGCCCAGCCAACAGATGGTACAGTTATGTAATTGCCATCTTTGTTGAGTGAGTAAACAGGTTCTTTAAATTTACCCTGAAGCATGTTCGCATCATCTTGTGGAACGTCTTTATCTTTCATCTGTGTTAGATTGTAAAAAAATATTCATTTCACCCTCGGCTACCAAATCATCACCAACAGTTATTACACCTTTAATTATCAGTACATTAAGCAGTTGCGTTTGTATTATAACTTTCGTGTGCAGTACATCTTCATCTGATGGCAAGTTATAGATTTTCATTTTTTTAACTGCTCCGATATATCCTATTGCAGGTTTTGTGCCACTTTGTAAAGCTAAGTATCCTGAACGTAAGGCGGCAGTTTGTGCAATATTCTCTATCAAACCGGGTTCGTAAAAATGGCCATCTTTACAAAAAATATTATCTTTAGTGATACTTAATTTTGAGACAGAAGTGCTTTCATTGCTGCTAATTAGCCTATCAACCATTATCATAGGAGACCTTTGAGGGATAAGTTGTAATATTTTATCTTTATTAGCAAGCATACAATTCTGTTTACAGTTTAATTTATTACTTAGCACCTGCAAGAAAACTCATCATTTTCAAGACTTTGATAAGAAAGTGTCAAAAACGAGAATAACGCAGTATTTGGCGTTTTCTTGCAAAGACTACTTAAAAGATATTTGCCTAAACCACAGTAAGCAACATGTAAGTATATGAAAATCTGGCACTTTCAGGAACCATTACTAATATTTTTTCTCCTGTCTTTAGTTCACCTGAGTTAAATAGCTCTTCAACCATAAGCATCCCCGAAGCTGCGCCAACGTTACCAATTCTCGGCAAATTCATAAACCACTTTTCTTCAGGGATATCAATTCCGGCGTTAATAAATCCATCGGCAGCCTGCTTTTTAAAAAACATTGACGACAGATGGGGTAAGAAATAATCGATGGTGGTTTCATCAAATTTTCTCTCTTTTATAATGCTTAATAAATGCTCAATGCCTTTTTTAATCACATGTTTTTGCAACAATTTAGCATCTTGTTTCAAGGTAAATACCGATGATGCATTTTGCTTGTCAACAGAAAGTTCTCGCCATCCTACTATGCTGCCATCAGATTTTTTAACACAACCGGCAAACATGCAAGGTTCAAGTTCGTTGGCAAATGATTTAACGTCAATCCATTCAATTTTAAGCGATTGCGTATTGCTATTTGATTTGCTCTGAAGTAGTGCTGCCACCGCTCCGTCAGAAAGCATCCATCTTAAAAAATCCTTCTCAAAAGCAATATAAGGATTATTCTCAATCTCTTTTCTTTTATCTATCTCAATCTGATAATTATTTGATTTCATCCATGACGATAGTGTTTCGGATGCCACGGTAACGGCATTATTAACCTGCTTTGAAAGTATTGAAAGATATGCATATTTAAGTGATAACATACCTGCATTGCAAGTCCCATGTGCTGACATTGTCTCAAAGTTATGACTGCCTCCCAACTCACCGTGAACCATCAGGGCATGTGATGGTTGTATCACATCCGGCGAAGATGTGCCTGCTGTAAGAAGCTCAATATCTGTAATTTTGATGTTGTCATCAAATAACTTATTTACTGCAATAGCAGCCAATTGTGCATTATTGTGTGTAATATTGCCGTCTTTGTCTAAGGCATAATATCTTGATTTTATTCCGTTATTACGCAAGATAAGGGCTCTGCTTTTCGACTTATTACCGTTTACTAACCCCAAATGCGATTCCATCTCATCA
>CAZGWS010000267.1:0-4091 GCA_964528805.1 uncultured Lentimicrobiaceae bacterium
TGATGAGATGGAATCGCATTTGGGGTTAGTAAACGGTAATAAGTCGAAAAGCAGATCCCTTATTTTGCGTAATAACGGAATTAAATCAAGATATTATGCCTTAGACAAAGACGGCAGTATTACACACAATAATGCGCAATTGGCTGCTATTGCTGTAAATAAGTTATTTGATGATGATATAAAAATTACAGATATTGAGCTTCTTACCACAGGAACATCATCGCCTGACGTAATACAGCCATCGCATGCGTTAATGGTTCATGGTGAGTTGGGAGGCAGTCATAACTTGGAAACAATGTCAGCACATGGGACTTGCAATGCCGGAATGTTATCACTTAAATATGCATATCTTTCAATACTTTCAAAGCAGGTTAATAATGCCGTTACCGTGGCATCCGAAACACTATCGTCATGGATGAAATCAAATAATTATCAGATTGAGATAGATAAAAGAAAAGAGATTGAGAATAATCCTTATATTGCTTTTGAGAAGGATTTTTTAAGATGGATGCTTTCTGACGGGGCTGTAGCAGCACTACTTCAGAGCAAACCAAACACCAATGTGCAATCGCTTGAGATTGAATGGATTGACGTTAAATCGTTTGCCAACGAGCTGGATTCTTGCATGTTTGCCGGTTGTGTTAAAAAAGCTGATGGTAATGTAGTAGGATGGCGTGAGCTTTCTGTTGAAGAGCAAAATGCATCATCGATATTTACCTTGAAACAAGATGCTAAATTGTTGCAAAAATATGTTATAAACAAAGGTATTGAACATTTATTAAGCATTAGAAAAGAGAGAAATTTTGATGAAACCACAATTGATTACTTCTTACCTCATCTGTCGTCAATGTTTTTTAAAAAGCAGGCTGCCGATGGATTTATTAACGCCGGAATTGATATCCCTGAAGAAAAGTGGTTTATGAATTTGCCGAGAATTGGTAACGTTGGCGCAGCTTCGGGGATGCTTATGGTTGAAGAGCTATTTAACTCAGGTGAACTAAAGACAGGAGAAAAAATATTAGTAATGGTTCCTGAAAGTGCCAGATTTTCATATACTTACATGTTGCTTACTGTGGTTTAGGCAAATATCTTTTAAGTAGTCTTTGCAAGAAAACGCCAAATACTGCGTTATTCTCGTTTTTGACACTTTCTTATCAAAGTCTTGAAAATGATGAGTTTTCTTGCAGGTGCTAAGTAATAAATTAAACTGTAAACAGAATTGTATGCTTGCTAATAAAGATAAAATATTACAACTTATCCCTCAAAGGTCTCCTATGATAATGGTTGATAGGCTAATTAGCAGCAATGAAAGCACTTCTGTCTCAAAATTAAGTATCACTAAAGATAATATTTTTTGTAAAGATGGCCATTTTTACGAACCCGGTTTGATAGAGAATATTGCACAAACTGCTGCCTTACGTTCAGGATACGAAGCTTTGCAGAGCGGTACCAAACCTGCAATAGGCTATATTGGAGCTGTTAAAAAGATGAAAATCTACAACTTGCCAACAGATGAAGATATATTGAACACAAAGATTACGATACAAACACAACTACTTAATGTGCTGATAATTAAAGGTATAATAATCGTTGGTGATGCTGTGATAGCCGAGGGCGAAATGAATATTTTTTTACAATCAAATACAGATGAAAGCTAAAGACGTACCACAAGATAATGCTAACATGTTTCAAGGTAAATTAAGAGAGCCTATTTACTCACTCGACAAGGATGGCAACTACACAACTGTACCATCTGTTGGATGGGCACCAAAAAATGCAGTAATGCAGGAAGCCTGGGATAATGTTAATGAGAAAATAGAACAAACCAAACAGGATGTAATTGCCGGAAAATTAAGTCCAATAGCATACTACATCGAAAAAAATATAATGGATGTAGGACTTCTTGCCAGTTACATGCATATGCGGAAGTGGACCATTAAAAGGCATCTTAAGCCTAAGAATTTTGCAAAGTTAAGTGATGATGTGCTTGAACAATATGCCACAGTATTTACCATAAACAAGGAGGAACTTACTGATATAGAAATTCTTAAGAAAATTGATAATTAATAATAAATGACTGCTGATAAACAAAATATCAAATTAGAATTTAATCATAAGCAATCAGCACATTGCGAAAATGGTGTTGTAAGCAACCTGCTACGGTATTACGGCATCGAGTTAAGCGAGCCAATGGTTTTTGGAATAGGCTCCGGTTTATTTTTTTCGCATATGCCATTTTTAAAAGTTGGTGGAATCCCTGTTACATCATTCAGGCCGTTACCCGGGGTGATTTTTAAGCGAATTTCGCACCGTCTTAATATTAAATTTGAGAAACACAAATACAGAAATCCGCACAAGGCGATGGATGCCTTAGACGAAAATCTTAAAAAAGGAATACCAACAGGAATGCTTGTAGGTGTATATCATCTTACTTATTTCCCTGATCCTTACCGCTTTCATTTTAATGCTCACAATTTGGTCGTTTTTGGCAAAAAGGACAACACATATCTCATCAGCGACCCAATTATGGAAGGCTACGAATCGCTCACTTATGATGAGTTGTTACGAGTACGTTATGCAAAAGGGACGTTTGCCCCAAAAGGTCATATGTATTGGGCTGTAGGTATCCCCAAAAATATTAATATCGAAAAGGCAATAATAGCAGGAATTAAGCATACTTGTAAAGATATGTTAACCATTCCGATACCCATGTTTGGAGTAAAAGGCATCAGGTTTCTATCAAAAAAAGTACGTAGCTATCCTCAAAAACTTGATGCCAGAAAGGCTGCCTCATACACAGGACAAATTGTGCGCGCACAGGAAGAAATTGGTACAGGAGGAGCAGGATTTAGGTATATGTATGGTGCATTTTTGCAAGAAGCATCGGTAATATTAAATAATGATGAACTGAAAAAGCTGTCGTACGAACTTTCGGATATTGGCGATATGTGGCGTGAATTTGCAATCATCACCGGACGGATTGTTAAAAATAGAAATACTGCTGATGAAAGCTACGATAAAGCCGCCGATTTATTACTAACAATTGCCGATAGAGAAGAATCGTTTTTCAAGAAACTTAAAAACAGTATTAGTAAGTGATGTCAACGCCAATTGTACAAATATCAAAGTTAATTAAAAGATATGACGGTGCCGAAACAAATGCTGTTGATTCACTTGATTTACGAATTAATGAAGATGATATATTTGGTTTGTTAGGCCCTAATGGCGCAGGCAAAACCACCACTATTTCAATGCTTTGCGGATTAATTAAACCAAACTCTGGAAGCATTAGCATAGCAGGATTAAGTGAGGATAAAAACCTTGAAAAGATAAAGAAAATTATTGGTGTTGTTCCGCAGGAACTTGCACTTTATAACGATCTTACAGCTATCGAAAATCTTCAATTTTTTGGGCAGATGTATGGGCTAAAAAGAAAAGATTTAGACAATAAGATTAAATATTATCTGAATAAATTTAGTCTATCTGATAAATCGCACAATCGTGTAAGTATATTTTCGGGAGGTATGAAGCGTAGGCTTAACTTAATTGCCGGGATCCTTCATACTCCAAAAATATTATTCCTCGATGAGCCAACAGTAGGCATCGACGTACAGTCGAAAAATGTAATTATTGAGTACCTAAAAAAATTAAATAGAAAAGGAACAACAATAATCTACACATCGCATTTGATGGAAGAAGCCGAAAATTTATGTACTAAGATTTCAATAATTGATTTGGGTAAAGAAATTGCCAACGGAACACCACAAGAGTTAATTGAAAATAACAGCGACTGCACTAATTTGGAAGAACTGTTTTTGAAACTTACAGGGAAGTCGGTAAGAGAATAATGATGAAACTAATAGCAACCATAAAAAAAGAAGTGATACTGTTAACTCGCGACAGAGCAGGGCTGGCAATGCTTTTTGTTATGCCCGTTGCTTTGGTGCTTATCATGACATTGTTACAAGATTCAGCATTTAAGCAGCTTAATGAAAAGAACCTCCCGGTATTAATAATTAACCATGATGCTGATACATTTGGGATAAATATTGTTGCAGGGCTACAAAAAGCTTCGATGTTTAAAGTAGTTG
>CAZGWS010000268.1:0-4086 GCA_964528805.1 uncultured Lentimicrobiaceae bacterium
CAAATAGGGGAACAACGTGTGGCCCACATGGTTCCCGGGTAGGTTGCTTGAGGATGATGGCGACATTATTCCAGATGAATGACTGTCCACGACAGAACCCGGCTTATCGGCCAACTCCACTCATTAAAAAGGGATACTGCTCTTTTTTTTTGAGATATTTAAAAATAGGTTCTGCAATTTCAAAAAGCGCTTGCCTGTTTTTATTTTCCAGCGATTGCATTAATACTTTGTTGGCAGACATAAATTCCAATGCAGAGCGCATCTGGCTTATATTATTAGATGATTCTGCTTGTAGTGTTCTATTGAATATTTAAGGTATTTCAGCAAGATCCTTTTTTATAAGGTAATTATGGTACCAATTTATTGATAATATAAAGGTAGCAAATAATATTATTAGTCCATGCAGTGATGGTTTGATAATTTCTGACGTTAATTTTAAATTCCCTGAATTAGTTGTAAGCATGTGATTAATCATTCTCACGTATTTTAGTTTGTTGTTCAATATTTTTCAGACGCTCTTCGATATGGTTAAGTTTTTTTAATAACTCTAGTTGTTCTTTGTCTTCATCGCGACCAATTAAAAAAGCAGAAATATTTGCAGTCAGCATGGCAAACAGACCGATACCAAGCAAAATTAAAAGTGAACCAAAAAACTTGCCAAGCCCACTTTCCGGTACTATGTCGCCATAGCCGACCGTTGTTATTGTTACCCATGCCCACCATACACCATCCCATACAGTTTCAATTGCAGGGTCAAAACCAGAAACAAGTGCACCCGATATAAATACAATAAGGAAAGATAATAACAATGTGTAGCCAAGCTGGTTACGTGATAATACTTTTCTCCATGTTTTAGATAAGTGCGCCAGCAATCCAAACAGTAATAATATTCTTAATCCTCTTAAGATGGCTATATGAGAATTTACATCCCATATTAAAAGAACACCTGAAAAAATAATGACCAGGTTCAGCCAGTTAGTCAGCAGGTATTGACGTTTGTTGGTTACGAGAAAGATTAAAGATACAGTTTCAAGTACAAATACAAACCAGATAACCCAGTCATAGAGTAATAAGTTGCTATTAGATAAAGACACATCGCGACTGGCTAGCCATTGAAACAAGACGGCGAAGGCAACAAATATCATGGGTGCTTCAAGATATTTAGCCCACTTTATGGCATTAGAATTTTCATCTTTTGCAACACCACTTAAACCGACTAACTGAGATAAATTCATAAATGTTTGCTCATAAAAATTTTAAAAAAAATAATGTAAATCTGTTGTTACTCTTCCTGTGAATTTTTTTTATTTTTTTGAATCGATTCTCTCTCTCTTGCCAGACTATATTTAACCAATATATCGCGCTCCGTTTCTGTTAAATGATGGAACTTTATTCCAATGCGGCTAAGTTCTAAATCGGTATTATCTTTGTCAGCTTTAACATGTTCTGTATGTATAACAGTGCCATATATATTTAAGAAATGATTTTCTGGAGGGAGTGTTATTTTTAATTCAAGAATATTGCCTGTTTTTATAATTTTCTCTGATAAAAAAGATAGGCCTCCCGCACTAATGTTGACATGGTGATTGGGTTCATTGAATATTATTTCAGTATGCAAGGGGTATTTTAATTGCCTTAAAAGGTCAATCTTGTGATCTAAAGCAGATAAACAGGCTGCAATTTCAGGAGAAGTCTTTTGTATACTGGCTATGTGCATATTAATGACACGTATTATTTCGCCCAGTTTGGGATCTGATTCAATCGCTGAGTTTCTTATCGACATTTTGTGAAATAGATCGGCTTCTTCACTATCCGATAAAACACGGTATTCCAAATAGATATTTTCGTATGCACGAAGAAACTCTCTTTTTTCTTCAGGGTGCTTCATTGACATTACCTCCATTTAAAGATTGTGATAAACGATCGACTTCAGGAAACAAAGAGATTTCTACGCGTCTATTCATTGAACGACCCTTTTTCGTTTTATTGGATGCAATCGGTTTGGTATCAGCATGTCCTTGTGCAATGACTTTGTCTGCAGGGATATCACTGATTTCAAGTAATTTGTGCACAACACTGGTTGCGCGGAGAGTCGATAAATCCCAGTTGGATCTAAAAAGTTTGTGATGGCTAATAATAGGCCTGCTGTCAGTGTGACCTGCAACAACAATGGTTGCTTTACCGGCTGGAAGAATAGAAGCTATTTTTTTAAGATAAGGAATAAAAGAACTTTGTAGTTTTTCACTGCCAGAGGTGAATGCAGCACGTTCTTTTATAGAAATCAGAATACCATTTTCAATTTGTTTAACGAGCACGAGATTGTCATCCATTTCTTTGCGAAAGGTAGCCTTCGTTTTATCTAACAATTTATCGAGTTGATTTTCTGTTTGTTTCTGTTTCGATCTTTGTTGTGAGTCAGTGCTTTGCTGAGATAAAGGTAATTTGATTACGCTATTCCCCTCTGGTTCTTTAGTAATAAACACATCCTTTTTAAAAGCTTTAAATAAAGAGTCAGAGGCCTCTTTATATTTTTTTACGTCTAAACTCGAATAGGATAAAAGCAATACAAAAAAAGTAAGCAAAAGTGTCATAAGATCTGCAAAGGTGACCATCCATGATGGCACCTTATTTCCATTTGCACTTTTTTTTATTTTTAGCATAATTTAATAAATAGTTAGTGGAGTAAATATTAATTTAACGTTCAACTTTTTCAGTTATCTCTGTTGTAGCAATATCGACCATTCTTTGTTTGTGCGGCAGATAAGCTTCGAGCATTTCGTTCATGATGCGCGGATTAAGTCCTTTTTGTATGAAGTGAATACTTTCGGTAATAAGATTTTTATTGAGAGTCTCCTGCTCTATTTTGACTGCAATTTTATCTGCAATAGGTAGTGCGATAAGGTTAGCAATCAATGCACCATATAATGTTGTTAATAATGCCACAGCCATTGCGGGGCCAATTGTGCTGGCATCAGACATATTCGCTAACATTTGCACCAAACCAATAAGGGTACCAATCATTCCAAAGGCCGGTGCAGATTCGCCTATGGCACGAAAAATTTTTACACCGGTTTCATGACGTTCTATTTCCAGTGCAATTTCAGCTCTGAGTACATTTTTTATAAATTCAGGTTCTCTCCCATCAATAGCTAATTGCACGCCTTTTTGAAAAAAAGGATTGCTGATGGGATGACCATCTATTGCAAGTACACCACCCTTTCTTACCAATAAAGCTAATTCATTCGCCTGTTTAATAACTTTATCAGGCTTATCGCTGCTTTCATAAAATGCACTCAGTGCCACCTTAAATGCACTAAATAAATATTTAATTGGAAACTTCACCAGCGTTGCAGTGAGTGTGCCACCACCAACAATCATCATTGAGGGTACGTTAATAAAAAGGGTTAGATCAGAGCCAGTTATGATTGCAAGAATCACAACACTTATACCACCGATCAATCCAATAATTGTTGCAAAATCCATAGGTTTTCCTTTGCTGGAATTAAGCTTTTTGTATTCACGCAGCTGTATAAACCAACACTTAATATTAGGTAACAATAGTTATCTTATTATCGGCTCTATAAAAAAATATTTTAGTTTTCACATATACGCTTACTAATATAGTTACTAATAAGTAGAAAGGATGAAATCCATCAATATGCTAATGATTAATTACGCAGTAGCATGCTACGTATTATGCTCATGCATCTTATTACTGTTATTTTTAGTATGTATTTTTGTTTAGGGTTTGTGGATGAGAGTTGCTATGAAGTTTTAAATATTTTATTCATCACCAGAATGTTATTTGTTTCAATTATGCGGCTATCGGCACAAGGTAAGGCATGCTCATTATTTAATAAAACCCTAAAAAAGGGCGCATCATGCGCCTTGTTTAGTGTTTAACTGGTTGGCTGGTTTTTAATTAAATCATTAATCATAGCCGGATCAACCTAGGTAGAAGTATTATTAACACTGTCTTCTTCATGTTGTATCTATATATTGATGAATAGGGAGGAAAATCCGGTTTCCACAGGGCAGGGTGCCAGGTAACACCTGGGGGGCGCGAGCCTACGGAAAGTGCAGCAG
>CAZGWS010000269.1:0-4071 GCA_964528805.1 uncultured Lentimicrobiaceae bacterium
TTAAGTTATTTCCGGTTGCACCTGTAAGTATTAAATATTTTGAGTTCCCTTTTCTTCTTTGTGTGGGAATGTTTATCCTGCGAGTACCATTCAAGTATTGGGCTGTAATTGTTCCGTTTTTTTGTATATCATTAGGTGTTCCTTGCGCAACAATTTCACCACCATGAATACCTGCCCCCGGTCCAATATCAACAATATGATCGGCAGCTAATATTGTATCTTTATCATGTTCAACAACGATAACAGAGTTACCAATATCTCTTAAATTTTTTAAAGCGGCAATTAGTTTAAGGTTGTCGCGTTGGTGTAGTCCAATACTTGGCTCATCAAGTATATACATTACCCCGGTTAGCTTTGAACCTATTTGTGTTGCAAGCCTGACTCTCTGTGATTCACCACCTGACAAACTTCGTGACGACCTAAAAAGATTTAAATAACCTATGCCTACATCAAGTAAAAAATCAAGTCTGGTTTTAATCTCGTTGATAATTTCATGAGCAATAGCTCTTTGATTATCGTCCATTTCATCTTCGGCATTATCCATCCACGAACGCAGCTGTGTGATGTCCATTTGCGCCAATTCAGAAATATTTTTTCCACCAATAATAAAATGTAACGATTCTTTTCTTAATCTGTATCCACCGCAGTCATTACATTTGTGTTTTTGCATAAACGAATCTGCCCATCGCCTTGAGTGCTGTGATGAGTTTTTGGTACTGTAGTTCTCAATATATTTTAATACGCCATCAAATGATATAGTGTAGGTAGAAGTAATTCCCAAATATTCTTTTTTAACATCAAATGTTTGATTCGACCCATGGAGTATTGTTTGCATAGCCTTGTCAGGGATACTACCAATAGGCGTATTTAAGTTAAAGCCGTATTTCATGCCTATTGCCTCAATTTGCTTAAATACCCAGTTGTTTTTGTACTCACCCAAAGGTGCAATACCGCCATTTTTGATGCTAAGTTTGTGATTAGGCATTACCTTTTTTATATCAACCTCCTTAACAAAACCAAGTCCGTTGCATCGCTCACAAGCACCGTACGGTGAGTTAAACGAAAAGGTGTTCGGTTCAGGTTCATCATACGAAAGTCCTGTGGAAGGATCCATTAAATTGATACTAAAATGTTGTAGCTTATTTGTATCGGTGTCGATGATCATAAGTGTACCGCTACCAAGCTTTAGCGCAACATTTATCGTACGTTTTAGTCTTTTGATGCTCTTGCCATTTACAATCATTCTGTCCACAATCACCTCAATATCATGTACTTTATACCTATCTAATTGTAATCCGAATGAAATTTCCTGTACCACAGAATCAATGCGCACTTTTAAAAACCCTCGTTGTCTGATTTTTTCAAAAAGCTCTCTGTAATGACCTTTTCGGCGTACCACAACAGGGGCAAGAACCATTATATGTTTCCCCTCAAATTCGTCAGTAATAAGATTTGTCAGCTGTGCCTCAGTATATTTCACCATCTTATCGCCGCCTATATATGAGTATGCTTTTGCAGCTCTGGCATAAAGAAGCCTAAGAAAATCGTAAACCTCTGTAATAGTGCCAACAGTTGAACGTGGATTTTTGTTGACAGATTTTTGTTCAATTGATATTACCGGACTCAATCCGGAAATTTTATCCACGTCAGGACGTTCCATATTACCAATAAATTGTCTGGCATAAGCCGAAAATGTTTCCATGTAGCGGCGTTGACCTTCAGCATATATTGTATCGAACGCAAGTGATGATTTACCGCTGCCACTCAGCCCCGTAATTACAACAAATTTATCCCTTGGAATAGTTATGTCAATATTTTTCAGGTTATGAACACGAGCACCCAGTACCTCAAGCATATTGTTTTCATGATTATTATTATCGAACATTGTCAAATTAATTATCAGTAATGATTCCGTTTTTTTTCAAAATTAACTTCTCATATGTCAAATTATAGGGTGGATATGGAATTTTTATAAAGTATGTCTTTTTTTTCTTGTTTTTCAAATTTTTTTGTCTTAGCCATGGGTTAAAATATTTTAGCAATTTGTAACTTATTCCGTTTTGTTTAGCAAAGTCAGCCAAGTCATCAATATTGTTGTTAACAACAATATTGTATGTGGCAATTGGTGGGTAATGATCTTTATCATCTATGTAAAAACCATAAAGTTCAGGATCTTCAAAAATAAGCTTTATTGCTGCAATACGATAAATATATCTTGAAGTTTCGTCTGATAGTAGCAGGTCGTAATATGAGCCTGCTTTTTGACGTTTTAATTGAGTTGTTATTCCCTTTACACCTGCATTATAGGCAGCAGCTACCATAGTCCAGTTACCAAATTTTTTATAGCTGCTATTTAGATATTTACAAGTAGCTATTGTTGATTTTTCCACATTATATCGCTCGTCAACTTCTTTATTTATTTGAAGATCGTTATCTCTTGCAGTACCCTTTAAAAATTGCCAAAAACCTACCGCATTTGAGGGCGAAACAACATTTGACAATCCACTCTCGATAACTGCCAAGTATTTAAAGTCTAAAGGTATGTTGTTGGCTTTTAATATTGAGTCAAATAATGGAAACCATCGGTACGACTTTTTTATTAGCTGTAGTGTTGATGAATGCCAATAAACATTCACTGATAACTCTCTGTCTAACGCTTCTTTAACATAAAAAATATCAAGAGGCATATCTTCACCAAATAATGAAAGCGTGTCAGGCAATGGTACCGATACGATCCTGTAATATTGTTCGTTTGTACCCGGTAGTTGCCTTTGTCTTTTTAATTTGTCAAAACCAAAAACTAATAACGCTGTTATTAATAATAATAATATGTATGTTATAATTTTATTCATGTTGTGGATTACGGAATGGCAACTTAAGAAAGTGCAAAAATAACTAAATAGGCACTCCTTATCCTGCCATTCTATAGGAGCATCTGCTTTTATATTATTGTTGCATGGCTTTTAGGTAAACCTTTTTGCCGGTTGTAAAGTTAGAACGGATTTATAAAGTCTTTAAACAAAGGACTTTGCGAATCTTTCTTTGACAAGATAGGGTTTGCAACTTTCCAGTCAATATTTAAATCAGGGTCATTCCACAGTATGCTGCCTTCCGATGATTTATTATACACATTTGTACATTTGTAAAAGAATACGGTATTATCCTCCAAAGTTACGAAACCATGTGCAAAACCGGGTGGTATCCAATACATCCACTTGTTATCATGGTTTAGCTCAACTGACACCCATTGTCCGAAAGTTGGTGATGCTTTTCGTAAATCAACAGCAACATCAAGTACAGCACCATGCATTACACGTACAAGTTTGCCTTGGGCATAAGGTGTTCGTTGAAAATGAAGCCCTCTTAGTACTCCTTTTGCCGATTTCGACTCATTATCCTGAACAAAATTTTGATCAATACCATTGTTTAAGAATGAATTCTTATTATATGATTCAAAAAAATAACCTCTTTTATCTTCAAAAACTGTTGGTTTTACTATGTATAGATCAGGTATCTTAGTTTTTACAATTTCCATTAGTATTTTTCGTTAAAGTTACTATTGTTAAACACAAAAGTACAAAATAAATTAAAACAAATTAATTGTATATGCAGCTATACACTAATAAAATAATTAATTTTGCTATTCAAAGATATGTGATGATAAACAAGCAAGTTTTAATTTTTATATTGTTGCTATTTTTTAGCTATTATGCTAAAGCACAAGATACTAATATAGTTAAAAGAGTGTATAATACATCTCGAATTGTTGGTATTCCTCCTGTTATTGATGGAATTATTGATGATGATATCTGGAAAAATGTTGGTTGGTCAGGCGATTTTACACAGCGTGAGCCATACGAATACCAATCACCATCACAACAAACGGCTTTTAAAATACTTTATGACGATGATAATTTATATGTTGCTATTAGGGCATTTGATAGTGAACCTGATAAAATAGAAAAAAGGCTGTCGCGACGTGATGGCTTTGAGGGCGATTGGGTTGCAATTAGCTTCGATAGCTATAATGATAAGCTAACTGGGTTTAGTTTTGCCGCTACTGCTACCGGA
>CAZGWS010000270.1:0-4070 GCA_964528805.1 uncultured Lentimicrobiaceae bacterium
CCGCTTACGACAGTGTGGAGTATCCATTGTACAAAAGTTTTAAACAAATTCAAGTCAATTGGTTGTCGGAAGGCAGAAGAATTTTCGATTTGACCGACACCGAAATCAACAGCCTGATTGCCATTGCCGACAGCAGCAAAGGTACTGCCGGAGCGCAAGCACGGGGAATTTTATTGTATGCTTACGATTCGCTTTATTCGTACGCCGATTGCCCAAATTTACCTGACAGTACTTATAAATCGGGTAGAATTACCGGCGACTCAAATACAGGCAGTAACGGCTTGATTATTACAGCCAAACCTAATCCTGCTAATAATCAGATTACTTTTGTTTACACTTTACCGAAAAATGTAAAAACAGCAAGGTTAAGTTTGTATAATACAAACGGTAAATTAATTAATAAGCGCATATTAAATAGAAATTCCAAGGATTTGAAATACGATTGTTCCAACTTAAAATCGGGAATTTACTATTATTCCGTCTCGATACCAAACGAAACCGTTTCGGGTAAACTGGTGATTGTACGTTAGTTTCTATTATTTTTGTAGCGGGCGATAGTAAATTGCCCGCTACATTTTTACATACAATATCATGAAAAAAACAATACATAATTTATTTGCATTACTATTTATTTTTCTAACATTAAATGGTTTTGCGCAAAGTTTCTCACCTAAATGGGAGACATGTCTTGGAGGTACCGGTTGGGATGAAGGTACGGGGCTACTAATGATTGACGATTCCTATTGGGTAGTTGGTAATACAAATTCGAATGACGGAGACATTTCATATAATCATGGCACCTATGATATATGGCTTTTGAATATTGATACTTCGGGAAACATTATAAATGAAAAAACATTTGGCGGTGCAAATGCTGAAGGGGGATTTACCGATATTAAAAAGTTAAATGATTCTATTTTTTATATTGCCGCAAGTAGTAGTTCAACAGATGGAGATATAAGTTACAATCCATGGCCGGGTGCCGCAGGCAATTTATGGATATTACAAGTAAATAACAAAGGCGATATTATTTGGGAGACAATGGCAGGAGGAAGTGGGACGGAAGAACTTCGCGATATAACCGTAACATCCGACGGAGGTTTAATTGTATTAGGATTAACCTCTTCGCACGACGGAGATGTAACCGATCACTATGGCGGATATGACTTATGGATGATAAAACTTAACAGTGCCGGTGAAAAGCAATGGGATATGAGTCTTGGCGGAATAGGACTTGAGGAAGGCGGCTCCGTAATACAAACTTCCGACGGCGGCTATATGGTGGTGGGTGATACCGACGGATTTGGCGGAGGTAATTACGATTCCACCTGTAACCATCATAATCCTGGAAGCGGATATACAGATGCATGGGTGGTAAAGCTCGATTCGGCAAGAAACATAGAATGGCAACAATGTTACGGTGGTACATATCCCGATGGAGCAAATAATGTTATTGAATTATCAAACGGGTATATCATTCTTGGTTCAACCATGTCCAACGACGGCGATGTATCGGGTTACCACAGCATACCCGGTCCCAACAGCCAATGCGGAGGCGACATCTGGGTGTTTAAAATAGACAAAACCGGTAACCTGTTATGGCAAAGATGCCTCGGCGGTACCTACGATGATTTTGCTCGTAATATTTTCCCCACAAGCGACGGAGGTTTTATGATAGTAGGCTCCACTGATTCCAACGACGGTGATGTGGTAGGTTTTCATGGTATTCTTCCTGGTTTTGCTGTTGAAGATGTATGGTTTGCAAAAATTGACAGCGTTGGCAACTTGCTTTGGCAATATTGTTACGGCGGTTTGGGAAGAGAGTTAATGTATCGTGGGGTTGTTCAAAACAGCGATTGGGATTATGTAGTTACTTTTGGTACAGACACCGATTTATGGCAATGCGGGGGACCAATGTATTATGATGTAAGAGTAGCCGAGCTAAAAGACTGCTCCGGAGAACCTCCCTTACCGGCACCTGATACAATATTCGGCCCCGAACAGTTTTGCAATTCTGCTGACAGCATTGCGCATTACAGTACCGTTGCCCTGCCTGAAGCTTACAGCTATAAATGGCTTATTGTACCGCCCGATGCAGGGACGTTGGTTTCAACAGATAGCACAAATGCCGAAATAAGTTGGAGTAAATTTTATACCGGCTCAGCTGCACTTTTTGTTAAGGGAGATAACAATTGCAACACTTTTGTGTGGTCGCCATTGAAAACAGTAAACATATACAACTGCACCGGAATTGACGAGCACAACCAAAACGGTTTTAGTATAGCTGTTTACCCCAATCCTGCGACATCTTTGGTGCATTTTGAAATTAAGACAAAGGGAGAATCTAATAACGGCGTTATTCATATCTTTAATCTTTTTGGTCAAAAAATAATTGACTTGCCATTAAAGGAAAACATTGCTGTATGGCACACTAAAAATCTAATGCGAGGAATTTATTTTTACAGATATACCCAAGCGGAAAAGTTCGTTTCAGGTCGTGTTTTGTTGAAATAAAAAGAATCAAACAAGATAAAAGACAAAAGGAAAAAGATAAAATAAGATTTGGTAAATGAAAGAATGGGAAGAGTAATTTTGTGAGGAGTGCAAAAACCTTTTCAGTCAAACGAGATATTTTGGGATGAAGACCGGAAAGGTTGAGTAACTGAAAATAAAAAGGTATGTTGGATATTTTAAAAAATTATAAACAGATGAAAAATAAAAAGCCCGAATACGGATTATTGAAAAAAGTTATCATTTCTATCTTTTTTGTTTTATTATTTTTTCCCGCTTTTGCGCAAAATTTATACTTTATGCGGCAACAATGTTACGGTACCGTAAACGAAGACCAAATCGACTGCCTCGCTTATGGTGAAAACAACGGCTATTACCTCGGAATAACCATTACACAATCCGACAGTACTTTTGAAAATTATCACGGAATGAATGATATTGCAATTATTAAAACCGATAGTGCAGGTAACATACTTTGGCAGAAGTGTTACGGAGGAAGTAATAATGAAACACTTACAAAAATAATTAATATTAACGACACAACATACTATTTGGTGGGGCATACTAACTCTACAGACGGTGATGTTAGCAATAATAAATATGACGGTGATAATACATGGGTAGTAAAAATTGATAATAACGGGAATATTATTTGGGAAAAATGTATAGGCGGAATGGGGGGTGAAAGCGAAAAAAATGCCTTATTAACTACCAACAAAGGAATATTAGTTTTAGATAACATTCAAGCCGGAGGCGGCGATATCAGCAATTATTATGGCTCGGATGATATTTGGCTTTGCAAACTAAGTGCAGCAGGCAACAAAGAATGGGAAACCACTCTCGGAAATGAAGATGCAGATGGTGCCGGTGATATCATTTATACAAGTAACGGCACTTTAATGATGATAGGTTATTCAAGCGATACGGGCGGAATGGTAACTTGCCGTAAGGACACCATGGCACTGTATAGCGATGTATGGCTTTTGGAGTTGGATACAACAGGTAATATCCTGAAACAATATTGCTACGGTGGAAGCTATAATGACAAAGGTGTAAGCATTGTGAAATATGAAAACGGTTATGTTTTTGCCGCCTCTACTAATTCCAAAGATATGGATGTATCAGGATTACACGGAAACGGCTACCAAGATTACTGGGTAGTAAAAGTGGATAGTACGGGAACAATAGTATGGCAAAAATGTATAGGAAGCAGTAATATTGATGAACCCGTTGCCATTTTTAAAAGAGGATATCGCGGCTATATGGTTTTCGGATACACTTACGGTAACGATGGTGATGTTTCCTGTTTTCACGGATATTATGGTACCAATGACGTATTTGTTGCAAAATTGAATAATGACGGTTATCTATTGGATAAAATGTGCATCGGAAGCAATTTATATGATGTTTTCAATAACGGTAATCAAGTAATTCAAAAAGACAAATATTATTACTCATTAATGACGGGATCAACGGAAGCAACCGGCAATATTGGATGTGCTATTGAGCCACCAATATTGCGAATAGACAATACCTACGGATGGTTTCTGTCATTGAAA
>CAZGWS010000271.1:0-4049 GCA_964528805.1 uncultured Lentimicrobiaceae bacterium
GTCTTAGCATTATTTTTGATTAGCATCCAGTTTTTTATTGTGTCATTTTTAATAATATCAAGTTTAGTTAATGGCACGGTGTTCTTTAAAGTGGTGTCTTTTCCATGAATTAGTATTCGATTGAAAACAGTATTCATACTCTTTTGCAAAAGCCAGGTTCTACGCTCATAAAATGGCTGAATAGTTTGTGGGAAATCTATTAGACACGGACAGCCGTAAGTAATGAGCTGATCTTTAGAGCTTCCTGAATTTGCCACAACCAAGTCAATTTTATAATCAGAAAATGCAACCATTTTTTTGCAAGTATTTTTTAATTTTTTGAGTGGAATAACTCCAACAACAGTATATGCAGATCCTCTTAAGACATTTTCTAAAAAACTATCGAACGCTAGTACTTTAATTGTAAATGAAATACTGGTATACTTTTCAACTAATATAAACATTGTTTTAATGTTATGATACTGTATAACCTAAAACCCATTTGCTACATTTCCATAACAGGAATTTCATCACTACTACGGGTTAGTCTGCTCCTGAATATTGTATCGGTATTCTGTCTCTAAGTTGATCTTATCGTACATTTTCCTTTTAATTGCCAGCGAATCCTCAAATCGGTGATAAATTACTTTTGCGAAAAATTGAGGATTACAAGTTACTGCTTTCACATCAAAGCCGGATAATTTTAAAAATGAACCAAAGCAGCCACCAACATAAACATTACTATCTCATTTTCGAGGTCGTTTCACTTTGTATCTGACTTGATGGCATCACATAAATACTTTAGTCCGTAGCCTTTTCCACCAACAAAAATATTTTTATCATTTGGCTAATTGATAATTATTCAAATACTTCCAGTACCTCACCTGTAAACCTTAAATCAACACCTGCCAAAGGGTGGTTAAAATTCATGGTAACAGCATTTTCCATTACTAACGTTATTAGGCCAAGGTGTTTATTTCCGGCTTTATCGGTTAATGGAACTTGATTACCTACCTGAAGCATTTTAGCATCAATGCTGCCATCGGTTTCAAAAGTATCTTTTGGTATATCGAAGATAGCATAAGGGTCAACCGGGCCAAAAGCATCGGCAGCTTTAACAACAAAGTCGAAACTGTCGCCGGCTTTAAGACCTATAATATTTCTTTCAAATTCGGGTTGAAGCTCTCCAACACCAAACTGAAATTTCATTATTATATCGTCTGAAGTTTTTTCTAATTCTGCGCCGGTAGCATTGTCTGTTAAAGTGTATGAAAGTGCAGTTATGCTATGTGGGTTTACCTTCATTGTAACTGTTAGTTAGTAGTTTTTAATTAAGTTACAACTATTTATTAGCATTCTGACTTTTAATTAAATTAAGAGCACTACCGGCATTAAACCAGTCGATTTGGTTACTGTTGTATGTGTGATTTGTCAAAATCACATCTGTTGTGCCATCGTTATGATGCAGAACTACTTTTAGCTGCTTACCGGGGGCGAAATCTGTTAGTCCAATAATATCAAAGCTATCATCTTCTTGTACTTTATAGTAATCGGCTTTATCAGCAAAAGTAAGAGCAAGAACGCCTTGTTTTTTAAGATTTGTTTCGTGTATGCGTGCAAACGAACGTACTAATACAACATCAACGCCCATAAATCGCGGTTCCATAGCTGCGTGTTCTCTTGAAGAACCTTCGCCATAATTTTCATCGCCAATAATTATTGTGCTAATTCCATTATCACGCATACCTGCTGCTGCATCAGGAACAGTTTCATATTTTCCGTTTACCTGATTTTTAACGGTATTTGTTTTATCGTTAAAAAAGTTAACACCGCCAATAAGCAAGTTTTGTGATATATTTTCCAGATGACCTCTAAACCGCAGCCATGGACCTGCCATGGAGATATGGTCGGTAGTACATTTACCTTTTGCTTTTATTAATAGTTTCAGACCTTTATAGTCTTTCCCATTCCAAGCTTTAAACGGAACCAACAGTTGAAGTCTTTTTGAGGTAGGGGAGACAACTACTTCAATATCACCACCATCTATAGCAGGAGCCTGATAGCCGGTGTCTTTAACTTCAAAACCATTCTTTGGGAACACTATTCCTTTAGGGATATTGAGTTTCACCATCTCACCATTTTCATTTTCAATTAAATCGGTGAGCGGATTAAAATCGAGTCTGCCTGCTAATGCATACGCCATCACCATATCAGGAGAGCAAACGAAAGCATAGGTATTGGGATTTCCGTCATTACGTTTTACAAAGTTACGATTAAAAGAAGTAACTATTGAATTACGATGGCCATCTTTAACATCTTCGCGATCCCATTGTCCGATACATTGCCCGCAAGCATTTGCAAGAACTGTTGCACCGAGTTTTTCAAAATCATTGATTAGCCCATCACGTTCAATAGTATATCTTACCAGTTCAGAGCCAGGGGTGATAAATAAATTAGATTTGATTTTAAGATTTTTTGCTACAGCTTGGCGTGCAATAGATGCAGCGCGTGTAATATCCTCGTACGATGAGTTTGTACACGAGCCAATAAGTCCGGCTTCTAAGTTGAGAGGCCAGTTATTCTTTTTAGCTTTTTCTGCCATTTCAGACGCTTTTGTTCTCAAATCAGGAGTAAAAGGTCCGTTTAATGCAGGTTCCAGTTCACTAAGATTTATTTCTATCACCTGATCGAAATATTTTTCAGGGTTAGCATAAACATCATCATCGCCAGTTAAGTATGAGGAAATTGAGTCAGCAAGTCCTGCTACATCAACACGGTTAGTTTGACGCAAATATTCAGCTGTTTTATCATCATAACCGAATGTAGAAGTTGTGGCTCCAATTTCGGCACCCATATTACATATAGTTGCCCTGCCGGTTGCGCTCAGCATTTTTGCGCCTTCGCCAAAATACTCAACAATGGCGCCGGTACCACCTTTAACAGTAAGAATATCAGCAACTTTAAGAATAATATCTTTAGGAGCCGACCAGCCACTTAGGCTACCGGTAAGTTTAATTCCGATAAGTTTTGGAAACTTAAGTTCCCAGGGCATATCTGCCATAACATCAACAGCGTCAGCACCACCAACGCCAATTGCAATCATTCCTAGTCCACCGGCATTTGGAGTGTGTGAGTCGGTTCCAATCATCATTCCGCCAGGAAATGCATAATTTTCGAGTACCACCTGATGGATAATACCTGCTCCCGGTTTCCAAAAACCAATACCATATTTATTTGATACTGATGATAGAAAATCATAAACTTCCTGATTAGTATAAATAGCTTTTTCAAGATCCTCTTTTGCGCCATCCTTAGCTTGGATTAAATGGTCGCAGTGAACACTTGATGGAACAGCAGCTTTACTTTTACCTGCCTGCATAAATTGTAGCAATGCCATTTGTGCAGTAGCATCTTGCATCGCAACACGGTCAGGACGAAAATCAACGTAACTATCGCCACGCTTGTATATATTCGTTGGTGTACCTTCATCAAGATGTGCATAAAGGATTTTTTCTGTTAAAGTCATTGGTTTATTCAATATTTTTTTTGCTGCGTCAACACGTGCTGGGAACTTGCTATAAAGTTCCTTAATCATTTCTATATCAAATGCCATAATAATATTTTTTAAAGTTTTGTATTTTTAATATGTACTATATTGTTTTGAGGGTTGCAAAGTTAAGAAAAAATGAATTAACTACTATGTAGCCCCTGCAAGAAAACTCATCATTTTCAAGCCTTTGATAATAAAGCGTCAAAGAGAAGGCTTTTGAAGTTTTTGAATTCAAGGTATTTACGAATTGTAGTTAACTGATTCAAAAACGAGAATAACTCAGTATTTGGAGTTTTCTTGCAAAGACTATGTAATCTATCTTAATAATAGCTAATTCTTAATGGTAAAAAAAGAATGGTGAATTGTGAATGAATTGTTTAGAAAAAAACCGCTGTCTTGCTGAAATACACTAGCAAATAAGTAATACATTATCTAACTAATTTTGTAAGACTACCTCTAATCGATAAGTCCACGACCCGTTTTTTTAATCTTTCCTTCTACTTTATACTCTCGAATAAGT
>CAZGWS010000272.1:0-2095 GCA_964528805.1 uncultured Lentimicrobiaceae bacterium
TTTCATTATTCGCTAATGTGTTTAGAAACCAAATCGATAATTTGACCAACATGGTTGTCTGCAAGAGAGTAGTAAGCCAGTTTACCATCTTTGCGAAATTTCACAATATTTTTATTACGAAGATAACGAAGCTGATGCGACAATCCCGAAATCGATATTCCGACAAGGGATGTCAGGTCGCACACGCACAATTCCGAATAGCGCAAAACCTGTATCACTTTCAACCTGGTAGGGTCAGCAAGTGCTTTCAGGAAATCAGCCATGACCGCTGCCGAAGGGTTTTTCACCATTTCTTTCGCTACACGGTCAACCACGTCCTGATGAATAATAGTTACGTCACAAATATCACTACTCATTGTTTTTCGTTTGAATGATTGTGCAAATGTACAACTAAATTATAAATAGACAAGTTTTTTTAAATATTTTTAATTTCAGGGAAATATTTGGATATTGTATAATTTGCCATTCTAACAATTCCAAAAAAACAGCAATTCTTTTGGGTTAAATCAAGTCGGAAGATCAAAAACTTTTGGGGAGTGATTTAACAGCTTGTCATTCTTCAACTACTATCGACTTAATTTTGAGCTCCTTACCGGATAATATATTAATAAACAAGCAGTTACACGCAGGACATTCGTCGATTACTGAATTAATAGGGAACTCGTTATCGCAATCGGTACACTTACCTATAGCCTGAATTTTAGTAACTGTAATTTTACTCTTTTCGAGAAGTGTTCCCTTTACAGCTAATTCAAGTGCCGTATCAAGAGCAAAAAATTCAATACCTGCCATAGTACCGACATGCAAATTAAGGCTTACTATCTTTTTTGAGTTAACTGCTTTTGCCTCATCTTCAGCAATTTGGATAATACTCATTGCTATTGACAACTCGTGCATAAAATAAATTGTTACAGGTAGTTATTAATTTGTCCTACCGGGATACACTTTAAGGGCCTCGCTTAATATTTTTACCGACTTTCCAAGATCATCAACATTAAGCACATAGCTAATTCTAACTTCATTTTTTCCCCTGCCCGGTGTTGAATAAAATCCGGATGCAGGTGCAAGCATAACTGTTTGATTTTCAAAGCTAAAATCTTCCAACAGCCATTTACAAAACTTATCAGAATCATCGATTGGAAGTCGTGCCACAATATAAAAAGCACCGGCAGGATTAGGACAATATGCATCTTTAATGCTATTAATCCCGTTAACCACTACATTCCGGCGAGCGATGTATTCTTTCAAAACATCATCAAAATATTCAGCGGGAGTATCAACGGCAGCTTCTGCAGCTACCTGACCAAAAGTGGGAGGACTAAGTCGTGCTTGTGCGAATTTAAGTGCTGTAGCAACCAACTCTTTATTTCGTGAAACCAGCCAGCCAATACGAGCACCACATGCGCTATATCTTTTTGATACTGAATCGATAAGGATAACATTATCATCAACTTCCTTAAGATTCATACATGAAAAATGCTTTTTACCGTCGTAAGTAAACTCACGATATACTTCGTCGGCAATAAGAAATAGATCATACTTAATAGCTATCTTTTTTAAACTTTCCAGTTCATCTTTTGAATAGAGATAGCCTGTTGGATTATTGGGATTACAAACTAAAATTGCTTTTGTTTGTGAAGATATCTTTTTTTCAAAATCTTCAATTGGAGGAAGTGCAAATCCTGTATTGATTGAAGAAAAAACAGGTACAATTTTTATACCTGCGTTTTTCGCAAAGCCATTATAATTAGCATAAAAAGGCTCGGGAATTATTACTTCATCATCAGGATCCATTATCGACTGGAAAGCGAATAGCAGAGCTTCAGATGCGCCTGCGCCAACAATTATTTCGTCGGCACTAACGCTTATGTTAACGGTTTTGTAATAATCAACAAGTCTGTTTCGTAATGAAAGCATACCTGCTGAATTACTGTACTTTATAACTTTTTCAGCATAGTTGTGGACTGCTTTTAGTGCAACTTCGGGAGTTTCAATATCAGGCTGACCAATATTTAGGTGATGCACATAAATACCTTTCTTTTTAGCTTCCTCGGCATAAGGTACCAATTTCCGTATTGGCGATTCAGGCATCATG
>CAZGWS010000272.1:2195-4042 GCA_964528805.1 uncultured Lentimicrobiaceae bacterium
GTTACTTTAATCTGATCGCTTTCGCCGGGTAGAATTGGCTCTTTTGGCCAAGATGGAATAGTACAGCCACATGATGAACGCGGTTTAGTAAGTATTAACGGTTCGTTTCCGGTATTTGTAAACTCAAAATTATAGGTACCATCACCATTCACATAAATAGTTCCATAATCGTGGGTAGTAACTTTAAATGAGATTTCAGGTCCGTTAACTTTTTTAACCTCCTGTGCACCGGCAAATACTACTGAAAATACCAGAGCAGCAACTAAAACTAAATTTTTCATTATTTTTTGTTTATTAAATTAGACGAGCAAAAGTAGCAAAATTATTATACTTTAATACCATACCTATTACTATAATTATCATTATTTAACATTTATAATGGTTGTTGGTTAATGTTCCCGAATTAATTTTCACTATTCATTTTTCACTCACCACCCTCTTACATGCAACCCCGTTAATGTGTGACCTGCCCTCTAAACCTTAAGTTGGGAAGATGCGACAGAGCCAAACGCTGGACTACGACAAAAATAATTCACTTTTCATTCTTCATTTTTATATATTTGTGAAGTGAAAATAGGCAAAACAATAATAAATATGCAACTACGAAACACCTTCAAAGACACCCATTCCGAAAAGAGCGAAATCGTATTTAACGGGATCATCCTCATCAAAAGTACGCAAGACTGACGTTAGCTCTTCAGCTGCTTTCCAGTCGTTTTGCTTTCGCAACAGCAAGCCAAGTTTACGAGCAACGTTACCTGAATGAACATCCAAAGGACAAATAAGTTTCGACTGTGGAATACTATTCCACAGGCCAAAATCTACACCACAGTTGTCTTTTCTTATCATCCATCTTAAATACATATTAATGCGCTTTGCTGCAGAACCTGTAAGGGGATTAGCAAGATGCTTTTCCGAACGCTTTAAATGTGGTGTATGTAGCATTGCATTACGTATTCCAGTAATAACGTCAATTATTCTACCATTGTATTTAAAAGATTGATTTGCAATCATTTCAAGCGTTTCTGAAGAAAGGTAAATATTACGTAATGCAGAAATGATAAACAAACAATCATCAGAATTAAACGTACGATAAACAAAAGTTGAAAATCGTTTAAGCTCTTTGTCGGATGCACTTATCAGGAAGTCATATGGCGAATCATCCATTAATGCCATTAATTGCCGAGCACTTTTTAATATCGCAGTTCTGCGCCCCCATGAGATGATAGCGGTTAAAAATCCACTAATTTCAATATCCTCTTTTTTGGTAAACATATGAGGAATACTGATTGGATCCGTTTCAATAAACTCATAAGTATTATATTGTTTAACTTTATTGTTAAGAATTTCATAAATATCTCTTTCCACAGTTTCTTATTTGGAATAATTATAAATTATATTTATTTTTGCCTTTGCAATATAACAATATTTAAAACAAAATACATGAAAAACATAATTCTAACACTCACAATCTCGGTTTTAGCTCTATCGGTAGTATCTTTTACCGGCATGGATAGTTCACCTTCAGCACAAAGCCCTAGTGATGCTGCTTCTTTTGAGATGCCAGCCAATGTTAAGGCGATTATTGACAACTCGTGCTATGGATGCCATAATAGCAATAGCAATTCGATGAAAGCTAAGATGAAACTTAAATTTGATAAAATGCCGCATATGAGAACCGGGAAACTCGTTGGTAAGCTCTCAAAAATCAGCAAAATGATTAAGAAGGGTAAAATGCCCCCAAAGAAATTTTTAGAAAATTATCACGACAAAGCTTTATCAGTAGCTCAGGCAAATACGCTTACTTCTTGGGCTGACGGGTTGGCTCAAAAGCTGAGCGGCGAGTA
>CAZGWS010000273.1:0-4018 GCA_964528805.1 uncultured Lentimicrobiaceae bacterium
AAGAATCATCCCTTCTTTACCATGCACAATGACATGTTGATTGGCTTGAATGGCTGCACCACCCGAAGCAAAATCTTCGAGTAATATATTCCTGTGCAGTCCGTCGTCAAATAGTACGGTGTTCGCTGAACTCATCTGGATATCCTTTTAAAGATTGATTTTCCCAAGATCTAGTATTTATAGAATATCTTTAATCTTGTTTATTGTTTCTCTCATATCAAAAAAAATCAGTCCCAGACTTGCATTTTCATTTGCGATGGCCAATAGCAAAACACCGCGTCCAGCATCCAGCAATACTGTATATCCTTGCTCGCCTCGAACAATAACTTCTTTGACAGTACCACGGCGCAATTCGACAGCCGCCCTTGTTCCTAAGCTGTGTAGCGTTGCGCTCATACCACCAATACGGGTTTTATCAAGATCTTCAGGCAGCGCGCTGGCAATTGTGAGTCCATCCTCTGAAATTAAAGCAGTTGCTTCTACATCAGGGGATCCATTCTGTAAATTCTTAAGTACTGAATGTAATTTGTCTGCTCTGTTCATTTGACTATTACCATCGCTTCTAATACTGCTAATGTTATTGTTCTCGTTGCTATTATTGTTTTCATCATCGCCTTTTTTTAGATCAAGGCTTTTTTTTAAATCGTCAACAATACTCATGTTTTACCCCCCATTATTTTAAAATGGTCGTTTTACGAGTACGAAGTAAGTAGTTTATCGCACTATCCCTGACCATTTATCTGCTTTTTAAGCAAAGCTATTATAATTAATTCATTATCAAGATGATCCCCTTTCAATCTCCTGATAATTTTACCGAATGGTTTTTTTAATAACCATAACTAAAGTAGAGACTCTGTAAATAGATTTTTGTAACTTACTTATGAGTAAATTCTAATTATTGCAGTCTAATTGTTTAGTCTATAATTAGGCTGAAACTCTATGTCTGAGCCTAGTAGTAGCATTAAGTAACCTGAAATAATGGAAGTTACAAGAATATAAACACGCATATTTTAAAGTCAACCAAATCAGTTTTCTGTAATATCAAACATTAAGATTAGCAGAGTACTACATCAATCCCGTATTAATATACGGTTTAAAATCTAAATATGCAATACGTAAATTATAATTTGTTTCCTAATAGGGTGTATACAATATTTAAAATATAAAGAGGAACTACTAGAATACTGGGGTGTTAGTCGGTTCATTTTATATTAGCGACCACAATTTCTCATTGACGTAATTTGAAATTAATTCCGATTCCATCCACTTTGCTTTCTTTATCAAGTTCTTTTTCTTCTCTCTTAATAAATTTACCATCCACTTGTAAGGGGTTTTTGGCTTTATGTTTGTTTTTACTAAAAAAGTCGGGTAGGTAATGATTTCCCCCTGAACCAGGAGAATTTGTTATTTCTCTTATAATAAACGGTAAGGTTAGATCCAGGGGCGGTTGCTTTTGAATTTGCTCATCGATTTTAGAGCGTTTATCAGTTTTAAGGCGATGAAATTTAGTTTTATTTTTATCTTTACCTTTATTTTTTTTAGCAAAAAAATTGACGGGCTTGTGTGTTTTCACGGGTATTATCGATTCTATTATGACTTGTTGTGAATTCTTACTAGTATTGATATTTTTATCAGCCAAGTTTCCATATCCGTTTATATAGAAGGAGAATAAGAGGAATAAGAAAAAAATAGTGAATAGTATTAATGTGATTAATAACATTAATAGAATAAATAACAAGATAGCATAAATTATCATCGATGGTGTAGGGGGCAAGATGTAGTGATGCTTACTTAAGTTTTAACCCACTGAGAATAATAAATTGACAGGGATAATGATAATTAAAATGACTAATAACCTATCGCAGGTTACTCTCGATATTGACGTTTGTAGGTTAACTTCATGTCATTAACAGTGTCATTCTGACCAGACAGATGAGCAAAAATATTCTGTTGCATCCGCTTGGAGTCTTAATTATTAGAATATAGCAGTTATTGGGCAATAGGTTAATTGAAAAAATGTATGTAGTAAAGACTGGAATTCTATTTTTTGTCTTATTTTTTCTTTAAATCTGGGGAATAGAGCAATGAAACAAGTAGGTAAAAATTTTTCAAGTTTTTGAATTGATAACTACTGATAACCCGGTTTATTGATTTTTACCTGCAACTGAGAATTGAATTGTAATATACTTTGCGCGTCGGTAGCCGTGCGAAGTATAGTGGTATCGCCCTTGCAAAATATTCCTGTTTAATATCCGTAACCGAGTGTATTAATCTCTTTAATAATACCTTTGTAAAAAAGTAATTCCCTCATGAATTTTCGTGGGCCAAAATTATATATCCACACATCAACGGTCCTGTATTGACAAATAGTATGATTAGAAAGGTTTAGCGGGTAGTTATCGTTATACTTGTAGATATTACGATAGTATTGATTCTCATCGTTGTAATATCTTTTATCAATACAATGAACGGGAAATCGTATTTCACGGATTTCCCTATATTCAGGTTCTCCGCAAAGGGAAAGCACTGTGAGTTTATGATCACCAATATCGACCAATTTGTTGCCGCACCGTAAAGCAAGTGTTTGTTCGGAAAATAACAAACCTGCCAGCAAAAGTAAAATTTTACATGAAAGTCTTAGCATAAGGATGAACTGACAAATTAGTATCTACAAGATCTGGTTATATGGTGCTAAATAGCTTAGACAAAAGCCGTGTTTTGAATGAGTAATTTAGGATGATTTAGATAATAACTTATTATCGCTTAATGAAAGCTGAATGTATCGATGCAAAGTGTACGAAATAATTTCAGCAATTTGCTCGCACTAAAGCAAACTAAGAGTTTATTTGTTTTTTGCGTAATAGTTATTTGTATAACTTGCTATGGGCCTATGGCTATATTTTGAATGAGGTTAAATGTCAGTTTCCTCGCAACTTCTGCGTTAATTTCCAAGGAGATGGAATTGTGAATCCTAAATTATGGTTTTTAACAAAGATCAGGGTACTGTTTATAGGTATTACTCCGCAACTTAATAGTGAATAAATTAACAGAGAAAAACCTGGTTTTTTTTTAGAATTAGATCGTAGTCTGATACAAAAGCAAATTAAAGAGTGAATGTTACTAGTACTCCAATAACTTTGGTTTGATGAATTATGTAGAGCGGACTTCAGTCCGCACAACTGACATATAAAGCTAGTTATTTGTTCATAGCGGGCTGAAGTCCGTTCTACAAAAAGTTTATTCATCAAACCAAAATTGCCATAGTGCTTAAGATATCAAACAACGGAATGGAGAGAAAATGATTGTTGCAAATGGAAAAAAAGCGTATTTAATTGTTGCCGTTAGGCAGTCTTGAGAAAATTGCTATGTTAAAGCTGTATTGTCAGATCTGGACAATGGCAAATAGTTTCAATTTGTATTGAGTCGTTCTCGCATTTATTTGAACCTGTTCAATATAGGTATGGTCGTTCCCAGTTGAGAGCGGGCGGAGCACGGAAATTGAAGTTTATTGGCGTAAATGAGGGTTTCGAGCACTGCCCAACTGCAAATGACAATGACTATATAGATCTTGAACAGATTCCTGGAATTTTATGCAACAGGAAATAAACTGGTTCCGACAAAAGAAAGAAAAATATAGTAATGCTAAGGATTGATTCAGGAAAGGTTCAGAATATGATGATTATCATGATAGTTCCTTCTCTTACTTTTTGATTATTAGATTAAATATGAAGATTATTTATTTGGGCCAGCATTTTTTCTATTGTTATTTTGATCATTAAAGGAGAAATGTTGTGGATAATTTAATCATTGCATCAACTAACAAAGGCCAGATGCGACCATGGTTGGAGGTATTATCTCCACAATACCCTCTGACATTTTCTAATAATCTTGAAAAGATTTTTTCAGAAGGGGAAGAAAGTCTACATGATGAAAATATTTTGTTAATTGTTGACGCTAAGCTTTTTAATGAAGCGTATCAATTACCTCTTTTATGTAAATATTTTAATAAGGTAATTAT
>CAZGWS010000274.1:0-4016 GCA_964528805.1 uncultured Lentimicrobiaceae bacterium
CCTTAATTGTAATTCTGTTAATGTTGATAAGCACAATAAGTAATGCTGTTATTACTGCACCTGCTAACAGTACAGGAAGTTGCACGATACCTGGACTGATTCAGCCAGGGCTAATTCAAGAATCTATTTGAGTGAAAGTACTAATAAATTGAACTGGAAAAAATACAATGTAACCGGAAAAAGGTTAAAGTCATTTAATAAGAAAAAAATGAGAAGTAACGCATGAACTTTTTAAATAACTTAATTTTGTTGATGTAATAGGTGAACCATGGACGATTATGAAAAAAAGCTGGAAATGCTAAAACTTATCACAAGTGCAGAACATCACTTTAATAATCTCTGTTTTAATATTCGGGCACTGGCTTCAACCTGGTTACTTGCAATTATCGCTGGCTGTGGCTGGATATTAAAAGATCTGCCTAATGACAATACTCAATTTCTCGTTAATAAAATTGATTTAATTACTGCGTTATCTGGTTGTGGTGCTTTAGGTATATTTGTTTTATGGGTATTAGATCTTAAAGTTTACCAAAAGTTATTAAATGTTTGGTTTGATAACAGAAAACAATACGAGGATGGAAAAGACTTTCCTAATATTAGAGAAGGAATGAAAAGCTTATTCAGTACAGGCAAAGCCACTGAATATATTAAATTTTACTATATGGCGATTTGCTCAGCACCACTTATATTTAATGCCTATATTATAATTGTGACAAGTTCAGAAAAATTAATATTAATACCTGTATTATTTGTTTTATTGGTAATAAACAGTGTTATTTACAAACTCACTTAAAAAATAATTCTTAAAAGAAGGCGGTATGAAAAATAAAATATTCTTGGTGTATTGTAGTCTTATAAGCTTATTCAGCTCATCTGCGATGGCATCGGATTATACAAAATTAGCGGGTATCGATATTAAACAGGCTTATTTTGAATTTAAAGGATCAAATCCGGTGGATCGTTTTTAACTGATCAAGATAAAATTCAACAGGCCAGAGATCTGGTAAGACAGAATCGACGTGAAAAACTTTCTGTGATGGGAATTATTGTTAAAGAAAGACGAGATTATAACCCAGACTGGAGTTATCACCTGGCACCTGATTCTATTTCATTTTTCAGGTATGCCGTCGAAGTCTGCGATGCGAACATGCAATATGTAGAGGATAACCTCGATGCAGTCGGTGGTTCATTTTTACCCGGTAATAGATGGTGTCCCTGGCAATCACAACTTGTACGCGAGATAAAAAATAATTAAGTAATGCAAAGAAACTGGTTAGCAATGGACTAAAAATAATTAATTAATGGAGTATATAAAATGAGAAAAAAATTCACATTATCACCTGTCATTTTTATATCAATGATGATGCTCATAAGTACTGTTTATGCAGGCAATGGAGATGGATCAGCAATTTCCAGGAAAGGCCTTGCCCCAAAGATGGTTTCTGTAGATGCGATAGTAGATGGAGTAAGTATGTTTTTATTGGAACGTGCCGAAGTTAACTTGATCTATGTATTTGAGAAAAAAATAAAAAACAGCGAAATGTTTGAGTGTTATTTCCCCAATACGCGTAATCAGCTTAAATATGGACAGCTTCAAGAGTGGTTATTATTTCCACGAGATATGTGGAAAGTAAGTATAGAAAAAGACATAGAATTATTTGCGCTTCGATCAACAGTTGTGAGCCTGGAGAAAAACATGAATGTAAGTGGTAAAGCGACTGCACTAGCAGATGCTTTTCTTAAATTTACTAAAGATCTTGTTGTTGAGTTCGATGGCAAAAATTATTCATTGGCAGTCGTTCCTGTTGATAAAAATGACCCGCGTTTTAAAAGGATTAACGGATTTAGTGAACATTTAAGCCAGATTGTGACTGCACTCAATGCTTTTAGAAAATATACCTCACCCTGTGACTCACCAAAAGATGGAATTAAAAAATTCAAAGAGTCGATTGAAGGTATATTGAGATATGAAAAATATATTGCTGCATTCAGGAAACATGTTAAAGATAACAAAAAGTTCCTCCATCTTTCAGAAGAAAAAGTTAATGAGTTTTGTCGTAAGCATGAATTAGATGGTGGCTGCTCTTCAGAAAAAGAAGCACTTGATCTTTATGTTGCTAAACTAGAAAAAAATATTAACAAGCAACTTTCAAATACATTTGTTGGGCATCTCGATAAACTTAATAATAAAATAACTAATTTACTTGATGAGGTTAAAGAACAAATATCTTATACAGGCAAGGTGAAGGTGATACTTGATAAGCTTGATCAAAAAAATAAACTTGATAGCACCCAAATGAAACGGTTGAGTCGTGCCTCATTATTTTTTGCCGCAATTAGTGACAGTAAATCTGGTGAAGAAGTGAAAGTGGTTTTGCAGGCCTATACGCTTCAACCCGTTAGTTATTATACTAAAAGAGAAAAGGGTACGCATGTCAATATAACGGCTTATCTGGGCTTAGCTCGGGGTTTTTATGACAAAGATGTTGAACCTGAAGAAACATTGTCGATTTTTTCACCTATAGGTCTCGAAATTTCGAGGGGACTCAATAACGGTGGGTCGATGAGCATAATGCTTTCGCCATTTGATTTTGGATATCCTATTACTCAACAGCTTAATGGTAATAAAGATAATTCAAATCTGGATGATGTTCTCGCCCCTTCCCTCACGATGTCCTATGGTTTTAAAGATTTACCATTGACTGTAGGAGTAGGTTATCAGCAAGGTCGTTATATTTCTGCGCTAAATAAAACTGAAAAGCGCTGGTTACTATTTTTTGCATTTGATATGCCGCTATTTAATTTCTGATAGTAACAGATTAAATTATTAAGGAAGGTAAAGTTAGTATCAGAGAAAAAGCGGGAACGGTGTCAGAGAACTATACTTTCTAATATAGCTTGTCGGTATAAGAGAAAAGGGGATAGATCTATTTTCACACTTGAAGATGCACTTTCAAGAGGTATAAAAATATATTGAGGTAAATATAATGTTGGGAAACGTTTTTTGTCGAAAGACCGATTCCTATTTAGTTTACAGATCATCAGATCATATACATAAAAATACAGATACCGGTAAATTGAAAATAATTTATTTTCTATCTTTATATTTTGCTTAGGAATCATTTTAAGTAAATTGTGTCTGATTTATTAATGAATTTGTATTGCTGCTAGCAATTAATTTATTCAAGTAATAATCGAGGAGATAACATGAAAATTTGTATTGATCCCGGTCATGGTGGAAAAGATCCGGGGGCGCTAGGAACGTACAATCAAATTAATTTAATGGAAAAAGAGATAACATTAAATATTGGACTTTTTCTTGAAAGCGAATTAATTAAATTGGGACATGTTGTTTATTTGACTCGCAGGGTTGATCGTACTTTATCCCTTAATGCGAGAACGAAATTTGCTAATCGAAAAGATGTTGATTTATTTATCTCTATTCACTGTAATTCTGCAGCCACTAATAATGCTGAAGGAATCGAAACGTGGATTTATCCATTTTCTAACTCGACAAAACCCTATGCAAGTGCTGTTCAGAATAAATTAGTCGGTTCTTTTCCAGAGCATAAAAATAGAGGTGTTAAAGAAGCGAATTTTCATGTATTAAGGGAAACTAAAATGCCAGCTATTCTTGTCGAAACTGAATTTATTAATAATCCTAAACAGGCAAAATTTTTATCTAATGAAAACAACCAAATGAGTATTGCTGCAGCAATTGCGCAAGGGTTATAGATGTGGTCAACAGTTGGATAATATGATTGAGAGTATCTTTGCATTGTCATTATTGTAGGATTTTCAGTTAGAATGCGCTGTTGGACTAATTTTGTGGCTGCTTTGGGGATAAAAACAGAAATTAACCTCAAAATTTGGCTAAATCCTTGATTTATATGATAGATAATCGCGTATACTCGCATCCGGAGTTGGCCAGGCAGTCGCGCTATTCTATATATATGTAGAGTAGGGAGGAAAGTCCGGGCTCCATAGGGCAGGGTGCCAGGTAACACCTGGGGGGC
>CAZGWS010000275.1:0-4006 GCA_964528805.1 uncultured Lentimicrobiaceae bacterium
ATATTAAACATGTTAAAAAAAGTTGCCGAAAGAATTTCACTAAAAGTAACCAGTATGTTTAAAAATTTCTTCACTACACTTATCTAATTTAAAGTTAAAAATTTATTTACTCAAAGTTCATTAAAATACTATTGAAATTAAAATAAAAAAGCCGTCCAATTATTAAAATGGGACGGCTTATTATATTTTCAAAAATGGTTTATTACATAATAATATCTTCCCAAAAGAAAAAGTTACTACGCCACCAACCATTATTTGTTCTAAATTTCATGCAGCAAATGTATAAAAAAATAATAGTATGCAAGAATTAATAGTAAATATTTTTTGAAAGGTAATTTATTACATAATCAGCTACGCCGGTTTCAAGAGATGAGAATTCCTTGCTATAACCGGCATTCCTAAGTTTATCCATTTTAGCTTCCGTAAAATATTGATATTTTTCACGGATATCAATCGGGGTTTCAATAAATTTAATATTGGACTCAATCTGCAATGCATCAAATGTAGCATTTACCAAATCAGCAAAAGTACGAGCCTTACCGGTTCCTAAATTATAAATGCCCGACATAGGTTGTTGTCTCATTAAAAAAAAGATAACGTCAACAACATCAAGTACATAAATAAAATCTCTAAGTTGTTCACCATCTTTAAAATCAGGATTATGCGACTTAAACAACTTAACCTGTTTGTTTTTTTTTATCTGATTAAAAGCATGTAATATTACAGATGCCATTCTACCTTTATGATACTCATTAGGTCCGTAAACGTTAAAGAATTTTAACCCTGCCCAAAATGGTGGTGTTTTCTTTTGCTTTAGCATCCACTTATCAAAATCATTTTTCGACTCACCATAAGGGTTTAGAGGTTTGAGCTTAGGTATAGTTTTATGATCATCATTATAGCCAAACTCTCCAAGACCATAAGTTGCTGCTGATGAGGCATAAATCAAAGGGATATCATGTAGGCAGCATTTTTTCCACAATTTCTTTGAATACTCTAAGTTAAGAACATCAAATATTTTTTTGTCAAGTTCCGCAGTATCAGTACGAGCCCCCAAATGCAACACAATGTCAACATTTGAATGGTAATCATCAAACCAACGAAAGAAATCATCTCTGTGAATTTCTTTAATAAATGACTTACCATAACCATTATTACTCTTACTAATTTTGCTAAAGTCATCCACAAGAATCAGGTTGCCATAACCCTCTTTATTTAACTTTCCTACCAAAACGCTTCCGATAAATCCTGCTGCACCTGTAACTACAATCATCGTTTTCAAAATTTTCTCAAAAGTAATTAATTTTTTGCAATAGTTATAATACACCTATTTTAAATATTGCAGGTGTGTCTATCCCAATTTTGTGTAATTTTGTATTGAGAAATATTATATAATTAAATTAAAAATATACCAATGAAAAAAAATATACTTTTTTTTGTATCATTATTGATACTTTTAGGTACAACATCTTTAGTCGGTATCGCCCAGATTAGTAATGGGGGCACGCCTTACAGTACTTTGTTTCAACTTAACAACAATTATCAAAACCTCACCTTCACGTCTCCTGACATGAAAAGCATTTCTGCCGAAGATTTAATTAACGAAGCAGCCAGCCCTAACAGCCCCAGACGAATGGGTGTATCGGTAATTATTAATAAAAATACTACAAACTCCGGCACATGGACTAACATACCGGATGTTGGGAAAGTTTGGAGGCTACAAATTACTGTAAATAAGGCACTTGCTCTTGGCATTTACTATAATGACTTCTTTATACCTAAAGGTAGTAGATTATTTTTATACAACCATGATAAAACTCAAATAATTGGTGCCTATACAAGTGCCAACAACCCTAAACAGCATCTTTTTTCAACACAATTTGTTGAAGGTGATAAGATAATTCTTGAATATTTTCAACCTAAAAATGTTACGCAAGATGCAATAATAGATATAAGCGAGGTTGCATACGTATATCGTGATATTGAATTTAGTATTGATAAAGATAGAAGTGCTTGGTGGTGTATGATTGATGTTGCCTGCGAAGAGGGCGACAATTGGCAAAATCAAATTAAAGGCGTGGCACGTATTTCAATAAAAATTGGAAGCAGTTATTACTGGTGCTCAGGTTCGTTAATTAACAATGCTAATAACGATAGAACACCATATTTTTTAACAGCATCACATTGTGGTGAAGGCTCAAATTCGAGCGACAGAAATCAATGGATATTCTATTTTAATTTTCAAGCCAGCACTTGTAACGGTACTAATAGCGGCTCTAACTCAACAACAGGTTGTCAATTGCGCGCAAACGACCCCAGCTTTGCCAGTGATGGATCTGATTTTTACCTTCTTGAATTCAACAATTCAATTCCAAATTTTTATGATGTTTTTTATAATGGTTGGAATAGAACAAACTCGAACGAAGATGCCGGTAGCGGTGTAGGTATTCACCACCCTGCCGGCGATATAAAAAAAATATCAACATACGATACACCTCTACAATCTTCTACATTTTGGAATGGAAATCCAAGCCATTGGAAGTTAAACTGGGCACAAACTGTTAATGGTAAATCAATAATGCAGGGAGGATCTTCAGGATCTCCTATTTTTGATAGTAATGGCTTGATTATGGGCGATTTAACAGGCGGATATACTTCTAACTCATGTACTACACCTTCACCGGCGTACTATGGTAAAGTTTGGTACTCGTGGGATATTAACGGCACAACACCTGCCACACGATTAAAAGACTGGCTCGATCCCAATAATACCGGTATTGAAAAACTTCCCGGAATATCGTGGCAAATAATACTGCCTACTACAGATTTTGTTGCCGACACAACTGAAGTAACCGAAGGAGATACCGTTTTCTTTTCCGACTTATCAGAGCCAGGTGTTTACCAGTGGGAATGGACTTTCGAAAATGGCGATCCTGCAACATCAACTGAAAAAGATCCTTGGGTTGTATATTCAGATACCGGTTATGTGGACGTTACTTTAACAGCTACAAATGGTGACGGCAGCGATACCGAGCTTAAAACAAATTATATTCATATAAACCCAATGGCACCACCTATTGCCAACTTTGAAGCCGACGATACCACAATTTTACCTGGTGAATCAATACATTTTAGCGACCTTTCAACAGGTACTCCAATTGGATGGGAATGGACTTTTGAAGGTGGCTCACCGGGAGTATCAACAGTACAAAATCCCATTGTACGATTTAATAATGCAGGCGTTTATACAATTACATTGATTGCTACAAATCTGGGTGGATCGGATACCACAACTAAAGTAGATTATATTGTTGTTGGAGGTACTGCTCCTACAGCAGATTTTACTGCCGGAAACACAAATATTATGCAAGGCGAGACTGTTAATTTTACCGATTTATCGGCAGGAGATCCAACTACTTGGGAGTGGACTTTTGAAGGTGGCACACCCAATACTTCAACCGACCAAAACCCTCAAGACATACTATATGAAGAAGGTGGAGCATATAATGTTAGTTTAACAGTAACCAACGATGTTGGTGAAGACACAAAAGCAATTGACAATTACATACACGTGGATTGGGTTGGTATTCGAAACTTTAGCAGCCCTATGGATTATAGAATTTATCCAAATCCGGGAAACGGAATATTTGTAATTCAGTTTGCAACTGTTGACAATAAAAAAGTTATTATTAAAATAACTAATACTGATGGAAATACAATTAGCACTTATAAGTTTAAAAGAAATAAGGACACTTTTATACTTAATCTTAAATCGCAACCAACCGGTTTGTACTTTGTTAACATAAATGATGGCAATACTACTAAAATTAAAAAACTTTCTATTATCAGATAGTTTTTCTTACCAGAAGCAGAGGTTAGGCTCACAACTACCGCTTTTGGTATATATTGCACTAACTATTCTTTGCAAAAAAATGCCAAATACTGCGTTATTCTCGTTTTTGAATCAGTCAACTACAATTCGTAAAATCCTTGAATTCAAAAACTT
>CAZGWS010000276.1:0-3987 GCA_964528805.1 uncultured Lentimicrobiaceae bacterium
AAAGATAAAGACCTAATAAATGAAGGCTTTACTATAGAAGAGAGTCATATAAATCAGGTGCTCAACAACTTCTACTCAAAAATAGAGAACAGTAGCGATGTTACAAAGTTATTGCTAGCTGAAGCACAAATGACAAAATCACTGTATAAAATAGCAGCCAATCAAACTAAACAAAAAGACTTTGTCCGCCAGCACAACGATATTGACGATGCCAATGCCTTTTTAAATCATGGCAATTATTTAGCTTATGGACTCGCGGCGACTACATTATGGGTGCTGGGAATTCCCCATGGCTTTGCAGTAATGCACGGTAAAACCAGACGTGGCGCCCTTGTGTTTGATGTTGCTGATTTAATCAAAGATACGTTGATTTTACCCTGGGCATTTATTTGTGCAAAAGAAAAAGCTACCGAACAGGAGTTTAGACAACAATGTCTGCAAAACTTTACCCAGCATAAAGCACTGGATTTTATGTTTGATGTGGTAAAAGATGCGGCATTAACTGGAGGGAAAGATGGGGAAAATTAACGGTTACGGGCTAAACCCAATTCTCAATTTTCAGGTTTTCAACACAGCTAAACGCTTAAGTGTTGTTAGAAATAACCGTCAAAGTCAAAGCCTGTGTGGCAATCCACAGATCATTACTACCTATGCTATTACCTTGCCTTTCCAGCAAACTGCGGATGCTAGCGTATGTTTTAGCAACTTTTATGAACAATGGCTGAGCTGGCAGCTGTTCTCCCAAGTGATTAACATTGTTCAAAGCAGCCTCATTTTCACGGCATTTAAAAAGCACGATTATATGCTGTTTTTGATACGTCACCAGTTTTATGCTTTTTTTGGTGACATATCATGATGGTCACCTTCGTATCACAATGCGAACACAAGGCCCTTAACAGAACTCGTCGAGTTTTAGATGCGTTTGCCAATCGCATTGGTACTAATACATGGCAAACGGTGATTACTGAAGAAGGCTTGCAAGCCGTCAAAAAATTATTACGCAAAACAGCGACTAAAAATACAGCGGTGAGTTGTCATTGGATAAGAAGCCGCAGCCGGAGTGAGTTATTGTGGATGGTGGGGAGTAAAAATAAGTTTAATGAACAAGGCATTGTACCCGTCAATTACACAAATCAAATAGATGCTTTAAAAATGGATGAAATAAACGTGAATATAGAAAATTATTATGCTAATACAAAAAAACAGTCACTTGCCCAACACCTTTTTGCTGTGGGTTATGTATCTTTTTTATTGTGTAAACAACTGACAGATAATGACACACTTTCCAAGGCAGTTTTTATTGCTGGATGCTGGCATGATATGGGTAAGATTGACCCTGCATTTCAGCAATGGATTTTGGATAAAACCAAGAAAAAGTTAATCGATGCAATCCCGGAAGAAGGACAGCATATAGATAATAAAACGGGTAAATTTTCGTTTGAAAAGCACCCAAGACACAACGAAATATCGTTATTACTTTATTATTTACTTGATGATGAAAGTGATAAATCAGTTAATAAAGCTAATAAAAACCTGATTAAACATTCTATTTATTGGCATCACGCAAAACCTGTCAGAAAGGAGGATATCAAAAGACTAGATGGAGTGTACAACAAGTTTTCTTCAGAAGACGTCAATAAAATCATTCCAGTAACACATGCCATAATCAAAATGGTAAAGAATATTATCGAGACTTATGACACAGAATTAACATTAAGCCAATGTGTTAAAAAACCAGATGAAGACAGGCTTTATGATCTAAAAAAGGAATTTTTAGCTGAATATAAAAGCTATGGTGAAAATGAACAAATTGAAAGTTTCAAAAAAGATGTAGAGGTTAATGCCAGAAATAATATCGCAAGAACCGTTATTGTAACGGCTGATCGTCTCGTTTCTGCATTGAGTGCAGAGGCACTTAACTCACATATAGAACAAAACACACTCAATGCACTATTAGATGATGCCCTGTTAATGGAAAGAGGCTTAAAGTCTGATATACAAACGTGTCTACAAGGTTTTGAGGATAAATACCCAAATAGTAATAGAAATAAACAACAAACTGAAGCTGTTGAAGAATTAAATAAAGCAGAGGTTAGTGTCAGTGTTTTACAAGGAGCTGCCGGTTGCGGTAAGACTAAAATTGCTTTGGAGTGGGCGGCAAGTAATCATGCTAAAAAAATCATCTGGATTTGTCCTAGAGTGCAAGTTTGTCAAGGTTTGGTCAATGATTTAACTAGCCACGAATATCTACCTGATACAAAGATAGAAATATGCACAGGGGAATTTAAAACGCTTTATCAAAATGGTAAAGAAACTCCCACGCCAGAAAATGAAACATTTTCAGGCGACATTGTTTTAACCACCATTGATCAAGTCATAAACACCATCACCACACACTCAAAAATCACGGGACTAATGCAATATATGAATGCCCATGTGGTCTTTGATGAATATCACGAATACATTCCAATGGCTGGCTTTAATTTATTATTTGCCGAATTAGTCGCCTGCAAAAATTTACAAAATAAAATCAACAATACCTTACTGGTATCGGCAACGCCCAATTATTATTTCGTCCGAGAATTATTGGGATTGGATGAGGCCGATATTGTCAGCATGGCCAGTTTTAACCAAAGCCAATACAAGATTGTATTTCAGGATTTTGATGAAAAATTGGAAGATGAAAGTAATCCACTCTATCAATCGCAAGAAAAAAATACCTTTGTGATTAGTAATACCGCGATGACAGCACAAAAAAGTTTTATCAAAAATCAAGAGGCAGAAAAAGCCATCTTAATTCATTCAAAGTACAAACGAACCGATAGAAAAGAGCTATTCGATCAAATTTTTAATGCATTTAAAAAGGGTGGCAACCAAGCCTTTGATATTTTGCGAGCTGGCCCGATTGTGCAAGCATCATTAAATATTACCTGTAACAAAATGATAACCGAATTTACAAATGCCGAGAACTGGTTACAAAGAATGGGGCGTTTGGATCGGTTTGGTGAAAATTCGGCTCCTAATATCTATATATCCGCTTTATCTGACAATGTAAAAAATGGAAAATGTTTAGGAAATGCCAGGTTTTTAAATGGGTTATTTTGCTTGCAAAGCACCAAAGCCTGGTTTGAATTTTTAGAGAAGGAACTGCCAGAAGATATAGTGATAACTATTACAGAAATTTATCAAATTTATCAGTCCTTTTATCAAGATGAAAACAGTATCGCCGCCATTAGACAAGACTTATTAACTGCATTAAAAAAGAGCGTTTGGTTGATTGAGGAAAAAATTATTGATCCCATTTCTTTTCCCAATAAGAAAAAGCCCAAAGACGGCAAGGTAAAAATTAAAAATAATTCGTTAAGAGGCAATAGCCGTTTTGTGCAGATGGCAGTGATGAATATTAATAACGGAAAAGAGATATTTCCTGAGCAATATGCCTGTGAAGATGAGAGCTTAACCCTCTCCGTGGAGTTGATTACAGGTTATGGCGAAAGTGAAATGGATTTGTTAGCCTTTATGGCAAAAAAACATCACAACATAAAAGAAGATTCACGTTATGGGGTGACTAAAACTACAAAATATAAAGACAGAGCTTATTTAAAAAAAGCCAAAGATCCCGAAACACCTATTTATTTAAGCTATACTCCAAAAGATTTAAAACAAGTAGAAGCGCAAGCCAACCCTTCTGCAATTTATTATGCCATTGGGAAAAACCAGCCGATTGGGGCAATAGCAAATGACAAGATTCAACATGAATAAAGGTAGCACGACAGCTTCCGTCATCGTGATACTAAATAGACGATTGATAAAAAACAAAATAAGTATTACTCTAAAGTATTACTTATAAGCAGAGAAAAATAATGCATGTAACAACAAAAGGGCAAGTAACCATTCCTCAGAATGTAAGAGAAAGCATGGGAATTATTCCTGCAGAAACAGAGGTTGATTTTTTACAGGATGCGCAAGGGCGTTGGTATATTTTAA
>CAZGWS010000277.1:0-3978 GCA_964528805.1 uncultured Lentimicrobiaceae bacterium
AGGTTAGCCCTTCCTCATTAAACTTGTCATTAAAGACGATACGGTTTGTTCAAATGCTTCGGCATTACCCGTCGCACGCGAGATTAGCAATGCGCCCTGTAGTGCGGACAACAGCATACGCGCATAATCTGCCGCAGAGGAATCTCCCAAGATAAAAAGCTGTTGCGATTGTCCTTCTAAAAGTATTTCAGTGAGCCATTCTGTATTACGAGCAAAAAATTGTTTAAGACTTGGCAACATGACGGGGTCTAAAGTCAGCACTTCAGTTGCAAGCATTCCTCCGAGGCACATTCGTTCAGCTTCAAGTGAGCCACGATAAAGAGCAATATAATCTAATAATTTATCATTGGCTGGCAAGGAAGAGTAGCTGATATTAATAAGAGCGTTATTTAATTGTTCTGAATACACTTTAATAAGTGATAGACCCAAATCTGCTTTTGTAGGGAAATGGTGGTGTAAGCTGGCTTTACGAATGCCGACCTCATTTGCAATGTCGGCATAGCTAAAGCCATTAAAGCCACGCTGTTGAACCAGTTTCTGGGCACAGTCAAGTATTTTTTCTTTCATTTCCATAGGTAAAGAATAACCTACCTAGTAGTAGGTTGTCAATTATAAAATAGTCAACCTCCTCTAAAATAACTTGCTATACCCTTCTAATCACATGTACTCTTCTGATTACTCCACATTATTTTCGCTTACTGCAATAACCTTAGAAGTTACTAAATCTTTATGTTCTGGTTCTGAAAATTTCTTTTTCATCGGCGGCAAAAGCAGATCATAAGATGCTACCGCTCTTAATTTTGTAATTTTCTGCTTAGGCAGAGAATAATGTAGCTCCCTAGTTTCGTGAGGCTTTAAACGTGTATCACCTAATACTTGCGTTGCTTTTGGAGGAGGAGCTGGATTTCCTTCCTCATCACCTAAACTATACATCAACATAGCTTTTTTATCATCTTGCATGGGGTGCGATTGACTGCTTGTCCAGACAGCCACCCCTTCTTTATCATAACCAGTTAACTTGATATAAACATTTCTAAAAGGAGCACCTGTTGGAAAATTATGTGGTAATTGATTAGTTAATTTAATAGTTACATCTAATGTTTTATTTTTCTTTATTGTAGCCATCGTCATTAATAATCCCTTACTGACCATTTTGGTCGAATGCCCACCTAATAAACTATGATCTACTTTTCCATTTACAACAGGCATGTGGCAATTCAGACAATTATTTGATCCATCTGATGAAGCAAGTTCATCTCCCGTTTGACAAAGAGCGACTTTATTAGAATTTTTCCTTTGATCATGACAACCCATACAAACAGCACTGGTTTTAAAAACATCTGGGTTTGCTGAATTTTGAAATACGGGATGTTGCCAATCTGGCTCAGTGTAATTTGTACCAGGTCCTTGTAATGATGAATCTGAGAATTCATAAGCCAAAGCGCCTAACCTTAACCCTCCGTCTACTTTTTTAGTGCCTTTAAATTTACTTATGGTATGGCAAGCAACGCAGTTAATACCTTCATTATAGACAGGCTTTGAGGTCAAATCTGTTTTTCCATCTAGTGCAGCCGCAGGAGCATGACATTGTAAACATACGGGATATTTTCCTTTTTTCTTAATACCCTCTTTTTTAGGATCACCTATAACAGCATTATAAAAAGTGCCATGGATTGGATCTTTAAGAGCAGTACTATTGGCATGCATAGAATCTTTCCATTGGGAGTAAATTTCTTCATGGCAGGTTTTACATTCTTTAGCAGATACAAGATGTAATGATTCTTTAGTTGTCGCCAAGACAACGCTAATTGAACAACTAAAAAAAAATAACAAAAAGAGTTTATAAAACAGTGAAGTATGCTTTCTATTTATCATGAGAACTCCATCTAGCTAGCAAGAAAAGGGGGATATCAGTATTATTATATAGTAATATACTAAATTTTGTATTTATAGGCAATTTCCTTTTAGGTAAAAAAAATCTTCTGCACTCAGTATAAGCCTTCAAACTTCATACATCATCAAACTGTTTTCGAATTTATTCGATATGACAACACAGCATAAGTAATGAAGTTTTTTTATCGATACCAAATTGCGAGTAATTTTTGGCACTCCGTTCGCCATGGACATTCAGAATCAGAATCCTCACATGGTTGTTGATATGAGATTCGAAAACACGAACGATGTTCAGTAACTTTTTGAATCTCACGAATCAAATCTACTTCAGAAGATATTTGCTTCGGATTTGCAACACCAACAGAATCAGCAAGATCTTGCAAACTTGAAATTAACATACCACCATCCTCCTGACTACGTAAAAGAAATAATTGTATCTGAAATTCTTTGTATTCTATTTCAGCGGTCAACCAATCTTCTAATTCTTTTCCCTGTTCAAAGCCTCTAGCCTCAGCTTTAAAATATGCTGCCACAGATATCCATTGGTGACAATTTGAATCATTAGTATTTATTTCCAAAATAATCCCCTCCCCAAGTTTAGGCATTTCGGACATATTATCCTCAGAAAGAGAATAAAGGTATTCCTCTTTTACTCATTACAATTCGCCTTTTTCTCTCAATAGAGATTAAAACAAAAAGAAAGTTCGAATCTAAGTCTTAGTTAGGAATGGAAACTAAATATGTTAGGTAGCTCGTAATAAATAACCCACCCATCTTACTTGCCTCAGTGTAATTCTTGAATCGGAAGAATAAATTTTGGCTAAATTGACATTTTCTATTTTTAACGAAAATACTAACCCAGAAAATCTCTTCTTACCAAACTAAAGAATGAGTCCATAAGATTTTCGAAAGCATTAATTAAAAGTTTTAAAGATTTTATATTTAGCCTTAATCCACTGTAGAGAAAATAGTTGCTTAAATAAAAACAAGATTGTTTTTACAAAATATTTAGGTCCACGCTTAAAATTAAAAACTACAGTCGACAAAGTCTTTTCTGTGTAATAAACAATTCGATCTACTATAAGGTTTATCTTCCAGCTCCAGGCATATTGCTCCGCCCATTGCAGCCGATATATATATATATATATATATATATAAGTTTGCCAAAAAAGATAATTCAGTATCTTCCACTACAGGTTGGGAGAAATACCTTTCAGCAGCAAGTATATATCCTCCCCATGCAGCAATTGACCGATTTTTCTCAACTCTCTCTTGTATTTCCCCCCAATTAAACTCATGCTCATACATCGCACTTAGTTTTACCCACTCCAACATTTGTCTAACATTGATATAACCTCTAAAATAACCTCTATCACCTACCTGACAATGACAAAAATTATGAAGAAGCCTAAATTCTGGCGATGGTAATCTGACAGTTCCCGTTTTAAGAAAAATTTGTGTACTTTCATCCCCAGCGGATGCAATATTTACCCATCCATTGAACTTTAGAGCAACGGGATACCGATGAATTTCTATAGCTACTGGTTGATCGTTATGTACAAAACCAGGTAAATGTTTATGCTCTTCAACAATTTCTTGAAAAGGAAATGGGGTATATGTGTACCCTAGTTGTAACATAATTATTTTAGCAATATGCAACTTATCTTCCGCAACTAAAAAATCAATATCACCTAGAACACGTATCCCAGATGATTCGTACAATTCTCCCAGTAAACTAGCAATTCCTTTCATTAATAATGGTTCTATTCCTGCTGCATTGAAAGTTGGTAATAAAGTGAGTAATTGTTCTTTTATCTGATTATTCCTACTCAAATTTAAATCATAAATAAGCTGTAAATAATCTTGATATTGTTGATTTAATAATGGCAATATTTCTTTTTTCTTTAAATAAAACCATAAAGCAGGAGTAACAAGCTGCTGCCCAGAACAATAAATCACCGATTCCCAATCAAATTCAGTTGAATTAATTTCTGAAAAAATCTTCTCTGTATTTTGAGCCGGTGAGATACATTGCCGACATTCCGCATACCACATTACTTTAAATTTATTATTTAAATCCTTCAT
>CAZGWS010000278.1:0-3972 GCA_964528805.1 uncultured Lentimicrobiaceae bacterium
TGGATGACCGAACGTATGACAAAGCGGGTTCAAGAATTGCCGCAGCTCTGCGTGCTGGAAAAGATGGGTATGATTTACATATTAGGGAGCAAAACCCAGGCTATTTTCTTTTTAATGGTTGGTTTTATTCACTTTTGGGCAGAGATACCTTAAGTGCTCGAATGGTAAACGTACTCTTATCATCACTGACTGTTATTTTAATTTTTGAAATAGTGAGGATATTGTTTAAGACCCGCTGTGCAAAAATAGCAGGGCTATTGGCAGCTTTCATGCCGGGTATGGTGTATTGGGGGGCATTGCAATTTAAGGATATAGCATTAGTGTTTGTTATGATCTACACCGTATATATATTGGTGGAAAAAAAAGATCAAAAAATCACTGTATTTTCAATACTAGCAGTAATGCTTTCTCTTTTTGCGATGTGGTTTTTACGGAAGGACTTTACCTTGCCGTACATTGGCATCATTTTGTTATGGTTAACATTACGTTATACCGGAGTAGATGGCTGGATCGAAAAGATGCGGCAACGTGGCTTATCTGGACTAGCAGGAGGGGCAATACTTGTGCTTGGTATTGGTATGTTAATTGGGATTGTTAATACAGAGGCTGGTCAAGATTTTTTAGAGCGCAATGATAAAATAATGAGTGAGAATAGCGAGTTTGTAGAAAATGCAAGTTCAGCTCAAATAGGTTTCAGTCGTCATTTACGAATCACCTCTCTCTCGGATGGCTACAAGATACCGTTTGCGGTTGGTTTTACAGTAATTGCACCATTACCAGTGCTTGGCCAACTAACAAACCCTAAACTTGCTGGAGTGACTTTATATTCCTACACTAATTTGTTTTTTATTTTATTTTTACCGTTTGTAGTACTTGGTTTTATCTTGAGTAAAGATTTAAGTTTTGCAAATTCTATTATGTTAAGGTGGTTTCCAATTATGCTACTGATAGGGATTTCAGTTATGTTTATGGGCATACTTAGATACAAAGAACAGCTAATGCCTTTTTTTATTATATGGGCAGCTGTAGGTTTGAGTCAGAGGGGAAAGTATAAAGGCATTATTAGTTCCATTTATTTGATTGGTTTTAGTTGTGTAATAACCGCAATCCTTTTAGCATATTCAAGCAGATAAAGTTTTTTGGTTGAAAACTTTATCTATTGATGAGTAATATTTCAATTTTTTATAACTAGGAAAGTATAATTTATTAGTATTTTTTTTGGCAATAGACATTTATTTACTTAAGCAAGAGCATTTTATAAAGTAATTTTAATCTTATATTTTGTTATGAAATAACGATATTAATTAGGTTTTATAATTAAAAAATTATGTCTATAATATTTTGCTCAGGGAATAACAATAATTATGCTTTTTAATTCAATTAATTTTATATTTATATTTTTACCAGTTGTTTTATTTGGCTTTTATATTGCGGGTAAATATAGATATTATAAGGTAGCGACTATTTGGTTAGTTATTACTTCTTTATTTTTTTATGGTTGGTGGAATCCCTATTATCTTATTCTGATTATAGGGTCGATCATATTTAATTTTGTTGTTGGACGCTCTTTATGTGTGCGACAACTTAATTCAAACCCAAAATATATTCTTATCTTTGGCATTACTACTAACCTTTTGTTGATAGCTTACTATAAATATGCCAATTTTTTTATAGATAGTTTAAATATATTGATAAATTCTAGTTACCATATTGATGCAATTATATTACCCCTGGCAATATCATTTTTTACATTTCAGCAAATTACATACTTGGTTGATGCATACAGAGGTGAAACTCGTGATCATGATTTTTTACATTACTGCTTATTTGTTCTATTTTTTCCTCAGTTGATTGCCGGTCCAATAGTTCACCATAGTGAAATGCTTCCTCAGTTTTCACGTGAAAAAATCTATAAATTTTGTCAGAGAACTTTTGCTGTAGGGTTGTCAATATTTTTAATAGGTTTGTTCAAGAAGGTCGTATTGGCAGATGGTGCCGCAGTATATGCCTCACCGGTGTTTTCTGCATCTGAAGAAGGGGTGGTCATAACATTTTTTGAAGCATGGAGTGCAGCATTAGGTTATACATTTCAATTATACTTTGACTTTTCTGGATATTCTGATATGGCTATTGGAATAGCTAGAATGTTTGGTATTAAGTTGCCAATAAATTTCAATTCGCCTTATAAAGCAGTAAATATTATTGAGTTTTGGAGACGCTGGCATATTACGCTTTCCAGGTTTCTGCGCGACTACCTTTATTTTCCGTTAGGGGGGAATAGGAAGGGGAGCATACGTCGCTATGTTAATTTGTTTATTACTATGTTGTTAGGTGGTTTATGGCATGGAGCTGGTTGGACTTTTGTTATATGGGGTGTATTACATGGTTCATATTTAATTATCAATCATGCTTGGCATGCTTTGAAACGTAAACTCATAAATCAAAATAGTTTTCCACCTTTGATTGCTGTCTTTCTATCTAGAATAATTACTTTGTTTGCTATTATTGTGGCATGGGTTGTTTTTCGAGCAGAAACATTTGATGGTGCTGTCAATATTTTACAAGGAATGTTTGGTTTTAATGGGGTATTTCTACCTGCCCAAATTGCAAGCCAGCTTCCTGGTGTTGAAAGTGTTGTTGGAATTGTCGGTTCAATGCCACTATTAGGCGGTGGAACTGTAATGGGAATATTAGAAATGTTAGCATTATTTTTTCTCATGTCTGTAATCATTTTTAGTCCAAATGTATACGAGTTATCAAATCGGATACGTTTAATTATTTTGATGGCGACGCTTTATTTTACAATTCAATCTGTTTTGTTTAGTCGTATTCCCTCTGAATTTCTTTATTTTCAATTCTAATTATGAATATTAGAAATATTATTTTTGCTGCATTAGTTTCATGTGTGTTATTTATTTTATTATTTGTTTTTGTAATCCGTAAGCCTCTTACTATTGGTATTATGAAACAATACTATGAAGTTAAGATACAGTATTTATCTAAGTTACAAAATCAAAAGCTTATTATTCTTGCTGGTAGTAATGGTAGGTTTAGCCATAGCTGTAAAGTAATACAGGAATCTACTGGAATTGACTGTTCAAATATGTCGATCGCAGCAAACATCTCTCTTGATTACCAATTTGATGTTCTTAAACCTTATTTGAAAAGAGGTGATATTGTATATTTGCCTTTAGAGTATGGCGCTTTAAAGGGTAACAAGAAAGAATTAATGGCAGGACTGGAATTGCCTTATATTATGTCTTATGATCATGATCGTATTTCTACGATGGGCTTTGACCGCTTGTTACATGGTTTATTTTATTTTGATCTTAAATACATGTTATCAGGACTCGGAGAAATGTCTCTTCAGCGGTTAGGCGTTAAAAGAAGGTTTAACTTAAACACACTTACCAAAAATGGTGATGAGCAATTTCATACTGAACATAAAGGAAGAGAATATAGTTCATATTTAAGAAAATTACAGTGGAAAGCGCCAACTATAGATTATTTTGATGATGATTCATACAAAGTGAATGTTGTAAGATTGTTTTTACAATGGGCCAAACAAAAAGGCATTAAAGTTGTAGGAGGGTTGCCAACTACGTTTAATGACCAGCCAATACCCGAAAATTTGATTACAAGTATGAGGCGATTCTATTTAGATGAAGGACATGATTTTTTATTACTTAGTAATAACAGTCAGTATCCTAGGCATTTTTTTTATGATACAGCCTATCATTTGAATGAGCGTAATCAAAAGCTTCATTCAATAAAAATTGGAGAACACATTAGTCTATTGTTAAGAAAAAACAATCAATTAGGTAGCGTTTAGGGGAATTGTTTTTGTACGGTGACTCAGTCGTAATTTATTGCACTTGTTTTGTTAATTAATTGGTCACCCAGACCCAGTTACATGTGAGCATAAGCCACAATAGAATGGAAAGGAGAAAAGAATGGGGCGAATAGTATTAC
>CAZGWS010000279.1:0-3878 GCA_964528805.1 uncultured Lentimicrobiaceae bacterium
TCAGTTGTATTAATAAATTGAACAACAACCGTGTCTATGTCTTTATGGTATTCTGCAAGACTCTGATAGCCAGGAAGCAAACCTCCATGTTCGTAGACGTAAATGGAGGAATAGATTTCCTGTTCCCCTTCTTCAAATACCGAACCATCATTTAGTGCGCGTAAGAATATGCCTACATCCTGTGCTGTAGCCAACATACCGTTTTCATTTGTCTTAAAATCGTCTTCAATACCAACATAATAGCCACTCATTACATCGTCTATATTTACCTCACTAAGCGAACCGAAAGTATTTTTTAGACCGAGAGGGATTAAAATTTCCTCCCTGATATATTGAAAATAGCTATACCCTACCACCTTATCAATAACCTCACGGAGCAACAAATAATTCGTGTTTGAATATTCATATCCTTTATCAGGTTTAAAGCTAGCTGGTAAATCAAGGGCATATTCAAGGGCTTCTTTACCGTTTTCCTGTTCGTCTTCCCAAAAAGCGGGATTGCTGGTGAAATTGGGAATGCCACTTCGATGTTGCACCATCAATCTCAAGGTGATTTTTTCTGCATTTTCAATTCTACCTACAAGTTCTGGAAAATAATCAGCGAGTGTTTCATCTAAAGACAAGCGTTTGTTTTTGGCTAATTTGGTGATAGCAACTGCGACATATAACTTGCTGATACTGGCAATCTTGAATAAGGATTGCGGGTCGGCTGGTATCTTGTTTTTTCGGTCTTTCCAACCACCTGTATAAAATGCCGGTGGTTTTCCTGCTTCGTCTACATAAACAATCATTCCATCAAATCCATGACCAATTGCTTCATTTACTTGTTCTTGAACCGTATCTGGTAGTGGTAAGATCCAAGCCTTAACCAAAATCCATGGTACGAAGTACAAAGAAGATATGCTAGCAATAATAAATGCAATTCTGAGTATTTTTTTTATTTGTTTCTTTATCATAATGTCATATTTTCTTTTAGGATGGTACACTTTTATTAAATTACTTATAATGGTTTTGTATAAGAATTCCGTAAAAAAAACTATTAGGTTTTGAAATCACTGCAAAATACAACGTTTCGCTACTTTTTAAAGTTTAACCATTGCAATACTATGCTAAAACTATTAAAAAGTTATATATTCTTGTGTTTCCAAGTCCATTATTCTTCCCTAATACATAATGCGGCTTTAAGCATTGTTTTTATACGTCATACTTCTAGTTATTATATTGTAATTCAGCAAAAGCATTTTTTAATTTCTTTAAAGATTCAATTGAATTGACATATGCATTTTGATTTTGTTTTATTGTAATCATTCTCGACATAACTATATTTTCAAAATAGACATCTTTTCCATAGTTTTCTAAAGAATTGGCCATATCCATAAATCTTACATTTGGCATCAAAAAATTCTCATAAAACGCTGCGATTGCCTGATGATCTAAAGTTTCAAATCTTTTTATAGGGTAGAATGTTTCGTATGTTTCAGATATAGAATTACGCAAGTCTAAATCGTCAAATAATTTTAGGTCGCCAGAAGATTTTAAATTTTCATAAGTTATCATTATTGGGTAAAATTTATTCGAACTAATGAGCACAAATGATTTTGAAGTTAATTTTGGGTTATCGTATTCTTTGTTTACTAATAAATCAAACAAGGTATCTATTTCTTTAAGCATTTCAATAGCTCCATTTTCATATTCGGTTAATAGTTTTATGTTACGATCGGCTTCATCATTTAACTGAATAATATATAAATTACGTAAGTCTAAATTTTTTTTGTTTTTCGATTGTTCGTTAATTGCTAAGGCAATAAGGATTCCAATAATTACAAGAATTATTTCTCCAAGGGCATAGGCCAGATAATTTCCGAACTTATTTTCAATCAGCATTTTTTGGCGATTTTTTCTAAATAATTTTATCATTGGTTAATTGGTTATAATTAATAACAACTAGTAATATATCAAAAAACATATCTGTTTTACCTTTAATAATTTCAGGGTTAACGTATGTTTTTGTTTATTTTATCTGTTTTAGATACCTCTTTCAACGCTAAATCTAATGGGTTTTCTATGTTGAACAAATCTTTTTTACATAGGTTATTATATTCGGATTTTTGCCTTTCTACTATGTTGAGTTTCCATTTCAAACCAAACAAAGGTCTTAAGAAACTAATCCTTTTAAGCAGAAATTCATAAATGAGATAACACACAACAAAGGTAAACACCGTTATACCTATAAATTTTATAAATGGCTGTATTTCCAATGGTAAAATAATCAGTGCACCGGCAAACAACACAAACATGTGGATAATATATACAGGATAAGCAGCTTGACTTAAGTATCTTAACAATGCACTTGGTTTGTTTAGGTATTTATAACTAAACCCGAATAGGCCAAATATCCAACAGTTTGACTCGATAGGAATAAGATAATCAAGTGTTGCCGTTTTAAATGCAAACAATCGAATGGCATATAAAATTGTTGCTATTCCTATATACAGCCATCTCCATTTCAAAACTGTTTGCCAGAATTCTTTACCACTGTACACCAAAAGGAAACCAAAAAAGAAGGCAAGAAATCCAATAAAAAAGCCATGCCAAGTCTGTGCATACATTTCAAATAACTGAGGTTTAATTAAAACTGCTTCCAAAACAAAAAAGACGGTTATCGATAAGGGAGCAATTGGATGCTTCATCCAAGTTGATATTCCCTTTCTGAACTTTCCATTCTCATTTTTCTTCAAATAAAAAAAAAGTGGTAATAGCAATAATACATAAACGAAAATATTACCTAGAAACCACAAATGACCCATATGTGGATAAAAATGCAAAGGCATATTGTAGTATTCCTGAAATAAATATATATGCAACGGGGTTATAGCAACAATACCAAAGATGAATGGCAATAAGATTCGCTTTGAACGCTCAATAAGCAATTGTTTCCAGTTTCGTTTGCGCATGGCGAAATAGAGTCCCATTCCCGATACGTAGAATAAAAGTGGAATTCGCCAAACGTTTAGCATGGTCATGGGTATCCATAAACTTTCTAATGATTCATCGCTTTTTATAAAGCCAATGAACATAGCCCATGGTTGAAAAATGATGGCTATATGGTAAATCAATAATAAACCAATAGCAATTACGCGTAACCAATCAATATCGTGTCTTCTTTCTGATGTCATTTTGGTATTATTTTTAAATTAATTATTGTAACATCATGGCAATAACCGGGCGTGTTTTTTCAATTTTGTTCAAATTAATTTGTAAGCCAATTGGCCCTAATTGTTGTTGAAGCATTTCATAGATGGGCTTTATTTCGGTAAAAGGGCCCATCACACTTTCTCTTGGTGTCACACCAAAGTTGTTTTTTATGGTCTTATCTGCTTTGACATCAATAAGCAACTGTACGATTTCAACATGACAAAAGAAAGCAGCAGAGTGCAAAGCTGTAGACCCATCATTATTTTTAATGTTAAGATCTACTTTAGCATTAATTAATGCCTTAACAATATTAATTTTATCGAAGGTAGCTGCCGAAATTAAAGGTGTTGAGCCGCTCATTTGATCTTTCAGATTTATATCGGTTCCTGCTGCAATGTGTTGTTCTACGATCTCTAGATTACCCGATATTATGGCTGCTTGAATATTCATTTCCGGTTTGTCTACTTCGACTTTAGTTTTGTTACCAATGTTCGATTCGGAGCTTATATTCTTGCTCGGTTGGGCACAGGAACTTGTTAGTAAATAGATAATAAACGAAAAGGTTAATAACATTTTAATGGAATTAATTTTAGGTGCTTTCATGATTTTAAATTTTAGTATTTGACTTTGAAAATTATTTTTTACAAAGGTGAGATAAGTGTGAAGACCTGATCTATGAGCTA
>CAZGWS010000280.1:0-3876 GCA_964528805.1 uncultured Lentimicrobiaceae bacterium
GCGATTTATTTTTACTTTTGCCAAAAATTTTAAAAAACAAATCTTATGTCAGGAATTACAACTTTTACAATGATTAAACCTAAAGCCGTTGCCGATGGTAATATGGGTAATATTATCGCTAAAATTATCGAAGGCGGTTTCGCAATTAAAGCATTAAAATACACAAGGCTTACTAAAGAGAAAGCAATGAAGTTCTACGCTGTTCATAGTGAACGCCCATTTTATAACGATTTAGTTAAATTTATGACTTCGGGACCTATAATTGCTGCCATTCTTGAAAAGGAAAATGCAGTTGAAGATTACCGTACTTTTATTGGCGCTACTAATCCAGCCGATGCTGAACCCGGTACCATACGTGCAATGTACGCCACATCTATTGAAGCAAATGCAGTACATGGCTCTGATAGCGATGAAAATGCAATAATCGAAAGTGCTTTCTTTTTCTCAGAATTTGAGCGCTTTTAGTATTTATAACTTTTTTATAAATCAAGGTGAGCTAATTATGACATCTCATATATTTAATCCAAAAAAATTGGAACTGCTGAATAATCCAGATAGGTACAAGAAGTTACCTCCTGAAATTATTATTCAGAATGCAGAACTGAAAAACCCATCTACTATTATTGATTTGGGTGCCGGCACTGGTTTCTATTCAATACCTTTCGCTAAAAAATTTACTGCATGTAAAGTATATGCCTGCGATATTTCTGATGTAATGACTAACTGGGTGAAATTAAACGTTGTTACAAAGTATAATAACATCGTTGCTATGCAAATCGACGATAATAAAATTCCCTTGGCAGATGGTATTGCCGATTTTGTATTCATGATTAATCTACACCATGAACTAAGTAATCCAATCCAAACATTACAAGAATGCTACAGGTTGATTAATAAAAATGGTAAAATTGCCATTTGCGACTGGAAGAAGAAAAAATCCAAACAAGGTCCTCCTCTGGAAATAAGATGTAAACCTGACGAAATAGCAGTCCAGCTTAATAAGGTGGGTTTTATTGTGGAAAGCATTAACAATAATCTTACTAATAATTTTTTGATAATTGCCAAAAAAGCAGGATAAAAAATATTTCTTAACAAAGCTTTAGTTTGATGCAGATGCGAGGCGTCTAAACCTGACGATATAGCAATTCATTTCAAATGTCTATCAACGAAGCAGATGTATTAAAATAAATTCTCATGCTTTTTCATATACATTTGCCTTGTATGGGCAGGGTAGGGGTTGCTATTAAGATTAAATATAAATAGTTAGCATTCCCTAAATATCAATCCTAAAATGATATATATTTACGCAATTAATTGAAAAAGCGTTAAAACCGGCACTAAAGGGATAAAATTTTCAAAAGCAACTTTTTATAAATTAAGTGGTCATTATAAAATAATGACATGTAATTTATCGCAAAGTACATAGAAATTGTACCACTAAATAATACCGGTAATTAAAAGATCAACCATGAATAAATTATTTACTTTACTCAAACCAATGCAATTATTTTTAATATCTGTTTATAATATAATAAACAGATATTTTTATTTGTTCGTATTCGGATTCTTCTTTACGGTTTTTTCCGGGCTCTTTTCCGGTAATGCAGTTGCCGAAGGTACCAACGAACTATGTGCTACAGATACTGATGAAACTTATCTGTACATGTGTAATGATTTTGTTAATCACTGTGCTCAGGGTAATAATGGCGATCGTACTAACTTTGCAGTTTATGATTGTAACGCTGATGATCGCTTAAATTTTATTATTGGTAATACTGACGAAACAGTTTACTTCGGATTTAATGGTGATCCCACAAATACCTTCGACAAGATAGTTTTTAGAATTAAAAATAGTAGTGGGATTGTTGTTTACAACGAAACTGATATTCCAACATCCGGCATTGGTTTCATAAGTGATGTGGGAGTCGCTCGTATTGGTCCAAACCAAATTGTTGGAACCGGTGGATATGATGCTTTTGAGCTTTCCGGTTTACCGGTAGGTACTTATTACATTGAATTTAACGGAATTAAAGTTGGAAGCCCGGGAACTACTGGCAACTTTAATGTTGATTATATTGATGTTACCGTTTACAATACTTCAACAAGTACTGTTGAACCCGGTCGTCTATTCTCAAAAGGTTGGCAATTTTTAGAGGATAATTCCTTTAGCGGTTGGGATAAAAACTCATCAACATTTTACGTGTATTCTACCGATAGTATAGTAACTTCTGTTCAGTTTGATCAAATGGAAGGGAGAGCTTGGCTTATGTTTTGCAATGCCACCGGATGCGCCAACACTGGTAATTTTGAAATCGATCGCAAGTCGTTAAGTGGTTCACAAGCATACGTTCCCGAGTATAATATATTTGTAAACTCTCCAGATGCCAATTTATTCCCTCCGGCAACAACCTTAGGTGGTATAACTCAGGATGTTATCGGTACCGGTAATTGTATTGATGGCTCAATTGATTTTGATGTTTGGGTTGATAAAGCCGGTAACTGCGAAATTGATTTAACGTTTGATGATCCTACCTATACAGATGTTACAGTTACACAAGCAGTAGTAATTGGGCAAAATACTATCACTTGGGATGGTAATGATGGATTGGGAAATGCAGTACCAAATGATATTGGTATCACTTTTATTGTTACATATATTAACGGATTAACAAACTTACCCTTATATGATATTGAATTAAATGAAAATGGCTTTAGAGTTGCCTTGGTTGCACCAACAGGAACCCCTCCCTTGGTTTATTGGGATGATTCAAACATAGCCGGTGGCACAACTAACTTTACCGGTTGCGATAGCGAACCACCAAATCCGGGCTGCCACTCGTGGAATAACCAAAGCTATGGAAATGAAAACACAATAAACACATGGTGGTACACTGCTTCAACATCAGAGCAACCTGTTATCATGCAAGAAAAACGATTCCCAGGAATCTTGGTTTTTGATCAATCTCCTCAAAATTATTGTGCAGGATCTTCAGGCATTTATATATCCGTCGCTGCCGATGTAAATACAATTACTTATAATTGGAGCTACTCCGGTAACGATGTTACAATAACGCAGGTTAACCCTACTGATAATTTTATTACTCTCGACTTTGGACAAAGTGCCACAACCGGAAATATCGCAGTATATGGTACTAATAATCTATGCGGTGATGGTGATTCTACGTTCCTATCTGTTGGAATTCAGGAGCTTCCCGTTGCCAACGCCGGTGCTGATGCCGGCATCTGCGAAAGCGATACTTATACTCTCGCAGGGTTTGCAGAATTTTATAATACAATAACATGGACAACATCAGGTGATGGAACGTTTAACAGTCCTACTCTGATAAATGCTACATATACACCCGGTACCGAAGATATCACAAATGGTACTGTTGATCTTACATTAACAGCTACACCCATCGGATTGTGTGCCATTGATTCGGTTGACGTAATGACGTTATCATTAGGACCACAGCCAACTGCTACAGCAGGATCTGCTGCAACAGTATGCGAAAATAACTCCTATACGTTATCAGGTGCAGCAACTGATCAACTTTCGGTATTGTGGTCAGTACCCGCAACAAGTGATGGCACTTTTGATGATGCTACATTGCTAAATGCTACTTATACTCCCGGTCCTGACGATATTAGTGCAGGCTCTGTTGTGCTTACACTTACAGCTTTTGCAACGCCACCTTGTTCTACCGATGCCAGTGATAACGTAACAATAACAATACAAGGATTGCCAGTTTCTACAGCTGGTGCTGATGCAACAATATGCGAGGATAATACCTATACTCTTTCAGGTACTGTGTCAAATGAACTAAGTGCAATATGGTCGAAGCCGGTTTCAAGTGATGGTACTTTTGATGACCC
>CAZGWS010000281.1:0-3853 GCA_964528805.1 uncultured Lentimicrobiaceae bacterium
TAATTCATACCACAAATATAATAATTTACGGGTGATGATTACATACCCCATTTTACTTTAAATACTTTTTCACGCTATTGCTTTGTTGCGAAAAGCTTGAAATAGGTAACTATATCAGCACGTTCCGACGCCTCAGATATGTATCAAACTAAATTCATGTATAATATAGGTTAGGAATAACTTCTTCTGTTTGTATATGTTTTTCGACTAGAAGGTGATATGATTGGGAGCTTCGTCTTTTATTTGTAAACCACAAAGACACATGGCACTTAAACTGAGATTGACAAAATCTTTAACTCAGGGATTGGTTAACTGCTACATTGTACGTAAACCATCAATACTTAATGAACTTTTGCCTGTAAACAACTTTATTATTGTTCATTACCAATACAACATATAAGCCTTGCGAGAGACCGCTTAGTGAAACGGGATTATTGAGCCCTGTTGAGGTACAAACGGTCTTGCCCACCGTGTTTACAATACAAACTTGTGCATGTTGCATTTTCGTTTTATTTGTTTTTACCCACAGTTTATCCTTTGCCGGATTGGGGTAAACGGTAAAATCTTCCGATATTGTGTTTTCTTCTGTCGAAACTGTTCCATTATAATTCAATTTCATCAAGAATACATCTGTTGCCCCATTACCTTCCTCCTCAGTGCCCATTAAAACCATGTCCATAGTAGTTAAGCCAATAACATCAACACCCGAGCGGGGTTTGCCGGTTGGGATTATTTCTTCTTCCATTCCCGTTAAATCATGTTTTATCATCCACAAAGAGAGATTGTTGTCAATTGTTCCTGTAACCAATATCTTATCTTCACCCAACATACCGGAACCCGTTACCGTAAATGTATCATGTAGTATATCAAAGGCATTGCCGTAAACTGTAAGATCACCTAATGTCATTACTAAAACACCCATAAAATATTCTCCCGGATCCCACTCAAAAAGCCTTACAACACAACCTTCGGTATCAGAGTATTTGTCAACACCGGCAACATGCTGAGATAAAAAAAGCCACATACCACTATCTCCAACTCCAAAATTATCAAAATCTATTAAACCTTTACAAACCGTTGTATCACTACTAAGACACATCAAATCGCCGGCCGTCCAAACTACAGAGGGTGAAACAAGGTTGGAAGTGTAAACCAAGCCCGTAAATAAAAAAGCATACCCATGTTTGTCATAAAGATATGCACCGGTTTGCGTATCAAAAAGATAATACCATTGATAGCGAGGTCCATATTTGCATTTTACTGCATGTAATTTATAAATTCCACTGTCCAACACTTCATTCACGGAGGCAAACCAATAAGCGGTAGAACTACTATCTTCAATCGACCAAATTTCGTTACCACTTTGACCATTAATCATACTTAAATAACTATGTCTGTTTTTACTTCCAGCCAAGGCTATATTTCCGGTTGAGGTAACACATAAAGCATAATATTTTGAAGTGTCTTCCAATGTGATACGCCACAACTCCTCTCCATTTGGATTTACTTTTAGTGCAAATGCCATGGTCTTTTCCGAACTTTCATCACTATACCAACCGCAAACAATGATGTTGCCAAGCGAATCGGTAGTCATTGCAAAAGGGTTATCGTAATAACCGAAGCTATAAGTTTTGTCGTAATAGTTTTGACTGAAACCTGCTTTTGACAAAAATAAAATCAATATAAAATAGAAAAGTATGTATTTCTTCATAATAAAAAAAAATTATATTTCAACTAACTGTTAAACTGCCATATCAATATTTAGACAAGCAAATTAACAGTTAGTTAAATATCATCAAAGTTAAAATATTTAGTAATGCAAGCAAGGGTTAACCGGTTCAGAATTATCGGGATTTCCATTATTATGAATATTAAGTGTAATGCCTCCCCAATTTGAAATAACACCCTGATCGTCCATTACTCTTACATCAATAGTATTTACAACCGTCTCACCAGGCAAAGGTGTTGCCAGTGAATGGACATAAATATATTCACAACTATTTGCCCCCGTAGCAGTATAATAATCCCTTGTTACACTACATTGAAACCCCGCTGTAAGCTTATCTATATCCAAATAACCACATCCCCAAGTAATTGAATGTCCGGGATCCAAACTTACTAAATCGGCATACTTAACTATGTAATTACCGCTTGTACGATAAGTAACGTCAACAGTTTTCCATCCTACCCAAAGATTTGCCGCTGTAATATTTATTTTATTTGTTTTGTTTGTATTTATGTCTTTCTTAGCAAAAGGAATAAACGACATAAAAATCATTGCAACTAAAAGCAGTACTATTGAAATATTTATTTTATAAATTCGTTTCATTTTTTATATTTTAAGTTTTTATGAATATTGGTTTAAGTTTTTTTAAACAAAAATTTATTAACTGTGAAAAGGTTACCCTACAAAAAGAAACTAAATCATTTATCAAGGCAACCTATAGTTAATCGAACTTATTCTTTCCCAAAACAAAAATGTATTTATTAATGCAACATGGAATATAGTTGTATTGTATTTTGAAACTACCGTTGAATGTTTGTTTTTGCCAAAGGCTAACATAGCCGGTACTGCATAAAAAGTTAACAAGAATAATTACCCGTGGAGCAAGATGTTTGAGAGGGGTGGGGGGGTAAGTAACTTACACACAGTTAGTTGTATTTGGGATAGAAGTGTATGGACTGATATGTTTCTAAAAGTTGTCATTAGTTATAGAAGATATTACGGCTAAAGTATTAATTATTTTGATAGTAACAAAAGATATGGAATTATATTTTGTGATGGGAAGTTGTTACAATAGAACACTGATAACAATAGACAAATAAGGTTTTGTCTTATTATTTTTCTTATTTTATTACCTTTAGTTTTTATGTTAAGCTGATTAAACTCATGGCGGCTTACTTCTACTTGCTATCTCTTACTTAGCTTACGTTCCAGTTCATTAACTCGTTTTATCAGTTTATCAAACCTACGAAAATGAATATACGACCGTTGAAAATCACGAATTGGCAATGCGGGTGAGCCTTCGTGCATTGTTTTTTCATCTGTTATACTTTTACCTACCCCTGATTGGGCGGCAATCATCACTCCATCAGCAATTTCTAAATGACCAATTACACCTACCTGCCCACCAATCATGCAATGTTCGCCAATTTTTGTTGATCCCGAAATACCAGATTGAGCAGCAATTATAGTATTTTTACCAATGATTACATTATGAGCAATTTGTATTAGGTTATCAATTTTTGCACCTTTACGGATGATTGTAGATCCCATTGTTGCCCTATCAATTGTAGTATTTGCGCCAATTTCAACGCCATCTTCGATTATTACATTTCCAATTTGAGGTATTTTTTTATAGTTATTATCGTCAGTAGGGGCAAAACCAAATCCATCACTTCCTATTACAGTTCCTGCATGCAGAGTACACCGGTTACCAATTTGGCAATCATCATAAATACTTACACCGGGATAAATAACTACATCGTTACCAATTTTACAATTGTTACCAATTGTCGTATTTGGATAGATGGAACAATTATCACCGATTGTAGTATTTTCGCCAATAGAAACAAAATCACCAATATAAGCATTTGAGCCTACTATAGCCGTATTGTTAATGCTTACCATATTCGAAATTCCCTTACGTTTAATTTTTGACTGCTGGTACATCTCCAGCAAAGTGGCAAAGGAAGAATAAGCATCCTTAACTCGAATAAGAGTAACATGTATTGGTTTCTCAGATTTAAAATCAGCATTCACAATTACAATAGATGCTTTGGTATTGTAAATATAATTTTTGTATTTTTTATTTGCCAAAAAGCTAAGAGTGCCAAGTTTTCCGTCTTCAAT
>CAZGWS010000282.1:0-3849 GCA_964528805.1 uncultured Lentimicrobiaceae bacterium
TGAATTATTACCAAATAATGGCTGAGCAACTTTCTTTCTGTTGCTTACAATTATTTAGTTAACGAAATGGTAATGGAATTTATTTTCTTTATTTCTTGAAAAAGGGAATTTAGATACTCTTTAATTATTAGAGCTTTTGTTAATCAAAGCTGCTTTGGCACTTTTCTCGGATCCAAGCATTATAGCCATCCATCGTGATGATTTACGTGTTTCGAGGCTTATTTTCATTGCCATGGTTATTGGAACAGCAAGCAACATACCAACATCTCCTAATATCCACCCCCAAAATACTAAGGAGATAAATACTGCTAACGTACTCAAATTCATGCCCTTTGCTAAAAATTTCGGCTCAATGATTTGCCCAATAATAAAGTTTATCAAACCATATGCTAAACCGGCATAAAACACTCCGGTAAGTCCATCTTGGATAAGTACAAACAGCATTATAGGGATAGAAGCAATTATAGATCCAATATTTGGGATATATCGCATTAGAAGAACCAATATTCCCCAAATTATCGCATATTGAATATCCATTATAAACAATACTATTGCAACACTCGTGCCTCCTATTAAACCTGTTATAGTTTTAATGCCTAGATAGTATCGTATATTTTTTGAAATAGTAGTAATATTATCAAGAGAAACAGTTGGATTTTTAAGAATAACTTTTAATTTTATTGGAAAACTATTTGCTTCGCCAATTATGAAAGCGGCAACAAGAACAAGGAGTATTATTTGACCAAATAATCCGCCAATATCTGATATAAACTTAGATGCATAACCAAATGCCTTTCCGGCATTAAAGTCTTTTGTAACACTATTTGCGCTAATATCAATACCATATCCGTTTAATAATGTAATTGAAGACTTAGTAATTTCGTTAAGTTGGTTTTTATAATTGGGTAAGTTTTGCGAGAACTCTATTACTGATTTTGTTACAGCACCGCCAATGCCTACAAATACTATTGTCAATCCAAATGCAACAATTATTATTGAGAGTAATCCATTTACTCCCTTTTCTTTTAGCCAACTTACCGGATGAAGTATAATAATACTAAAAAATATTGCCATAAGTATAGGATTTAAAATTGGGGCACTAATTTTTAATCCGGCAATAATAATAACAATAGCTGCGGTGTAAAATAAAGGATGTAACTTAACATATCGTGGTGCTTCCATACTTACAATTGTAAAATTAACTAACAGTCGTTAAAATTACAATAATTTATAAGTATATCAAATAATTGGATAGAAAAAGTAAGTACTACTTTACAACAAGTATTTTTGTAACTACCTTTTCTGACTTATCGGTTGTTACTGCAAAAACCATATAAATACCCGTAACTACACGGTCTCCATTAAAATTATTACCATCCCATATTGCTTGTCCGCCTTCTGATTTTGTTTGATAAACAAGGTTTCCATACGAGTCGGTAATCTTAATAAAAGAATTATTTTCTAAACCTTTAATGGCAATTAAGCCTGTGTAATCTTCGCGAACCGGATTAGGGTATGCATAAATCTTCGTTCCAGGTGGGGCAGGGGGTGTGGCAGTACCTTTGTATGAGATAATACCATTTGCCGTACCAACAAAAACTTCGCCATTTTTAGCAATAGAAATACTAATAATATTATTTGAAAGCAGAGGGCTGTTATTTGTTGTAAATTGATGTATTTGTTCCAGTCCGTCAGCTGAAAACAAAAATAAGCCTGCACGTTCTGTGCCAATCCATTTTCTGTTTGCCCCATCAACAGCAATTGCGGAAACGAGTTCTGTTTCCAATAGATAATCTGCTAAACCTGACCCATCATTTCTGGGAACTAATATTTTTTGAGCGTCATAATTTGCTCCCGGAACAAAAATATTATCAGGAGAATATACCACAGCGATACCTTTATCGGTGCCTATCCAAACTTCACCATCCTGATCGGTTGCAAATGAATATATTGCACTGCCGGGTATATTACCCTGCCCCGGTGATGAGCGTAATATTTTATACTTATCATCGGTAACATCATCAATAGTTCCATTATCTGTAAATACGATAATACCATCAGAACGTCTTAGAATCCATTTTTGATTTGAATTATCTACCATAAGAGATCCTATATCGCTTCCATTAAGTATTCCTCCTAAGTTAAATGACTTCCAATTACCATTATTTTTCATAACCGAAAGTATCTTTGGTGACCCTGAATTTGCAATCCATAAATTATGGTTACTGTCGAAATCAAGTCCGCTAATATTTATAAGGTTATTATTAGATACCCATGGTTCCAAACTGCTATTTTGTGCGTCAAAGATATCAGTTAATTTATTGTCAACAAATTTTAAAACACCAGTTTGCCAAGTTCCAACATAAGCAATATTAGGATTTGCAGGGTCAACTTTTACACAAACGTAATCGCTAATTGTGTCAAAGGCAGGAGTGGTTTGTGAATTATGATTATACCATGTATTATTGATAAATGAAAAGACACCATCTCTTAAATATAATTTACTCCAATCGGGTTTTTTACCTCCCGAAGCAACCCAGATGTTATCGCCTCCGGCATCAAGCTGAAAAACACTATTATAATCAGGACCATTTGGCTTAATAAATTCACCACTCCAGCCACTATTCCAAACTTTAACTAGGCCTTTTGAATTGTCGCCTACCCAAATAAATTCATTATCCATATCTACCGACAGTGGGTTAATCAATTGTTCTCCGGGTTTCCAAACAATGTACTCTATAGTCATATCATTTTTATAAACAGCTACATTACCTCTATTTACTATCAGCATTTTATTATCAACGACATTCATTTGAAAGCGTTGTTTTGTATTGGCTTTCTCAAAATAATCCCAAGTATTGCCATTAAATACAAACATTGTATCCTTTTCCCACGCCCGGCTGTAGTAGTTTATATAAATTTCATTGTTGAAGTTTGCAATTAAATTATAGGGTAAATCAGGGTGTAATAACCTCATGTCTTTTTGCCATTGATGATAATCGGCCAAATTAAGATCGTTAATATCAGCAAAATAAACACCATTTTCGGTTGCTGCAAATAGTGATGTGTCGTTATAAGTAATATCCATAACATTTATTGCATTTCCTTCAGGACCAATATAATATGTATCGTAGATTTCTTTTCTGTCCATGTCCAAGATTACAATTCCGAAGCCACATGACAAGTATGCGTAATTACCTTTAAACGTTATGTTGTTTATAGTTTTATTACCAAGAATTTCTTTATCCTTAATATCAGAAATATTGATTATTGAACCATCCATGTTTATAATGTCGAGGTTAGCATCCTTATATGCAATTAATATTTCGTTAGTATTTTCATTGTATCCAATCTTATTAATCCCAACATCAGTCAGTCCTTTAACCTTGTCAAGCCTGTCAATACTGTTATCAAGTTTATTATAAACAAAGATGCTAAATGGTGTAGCGGCGTAAATTAAGTTATCAACTACTGCAATATCAATAATTTGATTATAAGGAAGATGTGTGCGCCAACTGCCAATTGGTGTGCCCTGTGATATGCCAATAACAGGAGATATATAAATTAGGGATATTAGTATAAGTATGATTTTGTGTTTTCGCATAATAATGATGTGTATTATTTTGTTTACTATATTTACTATTTTATTGTTATAAAAATAATGGCGGCTTGCTTTAGTGTGTGTTTGAAAAGATACAAACCGTTGTAATATAACTACTATTAACACTAATTATTGCAAAGATATTTTAATTTCATAATCTTGCAGTTCATCTTAATTAGCTCTTGTAAGAAAGCTCATCATTTTCAAGTCTTTGATAAGAAAGCGTCAAAGACAAGGCTTTAGAAGTT
>CAZGWS010000283.1:0-3845 GCA_964528805.1 uncultured Lentimicrobiaceae bacterium
ATAACAGATTCAGCACTTTACGATTCAGATCAGGATAGTTTGGCAATTGAATCAGAGCGAGATTCAGGGCTTTCTGATAATCCCTATTTTGTATGTAAGTTATGATTTTTTGAATCTTTTGAAATTCTGTGCCTGATTGATTTTTTATTATAGGAATCCCTGCAACTATTGGATAAGTAGCGCAACTACAAACTAATAATCCATAAAGTTTACTGCTGGAACAGAATTGCGGATTTTCCAAGTTAAAATTGCTTCTACAATCAGGACAACGAATTTTATCTAGTAATTTATTGCGCAACAGGAAGGTTCCTTTTGTCATTTTTAACGCAGCACGTTAAATCAAATAGTTGACAATGATACTAAATAAATCTTAAATTATTCTTAATTTTCCTTGATGTTTATTATTCACCGGAGGTTAAATAACAAACACTGTTTAAATTTTGTGCTATTGGTACATAACCGCATCCTATCTATTATTTCCCTTGAAATCCTTAAAAATGCGGTATAGCTGAATCAGGATCATTAAGACCCATACCTTTGCCTCCATGACATGATTTACCAGCAACCTTATACGCATAAATGTCACTATACACCCGTAACGTTTTAGATTTAGGTGTTAAGCCTTGATTATGACTTTAGCTCCCGTGTGATATACTGGAAAAACGATGGAGGACAGTATAAAGTATAAAAAACCATATTAAAAATCTGGTTTTAATTGCAAGCGCTTTGCAGATGAACAAGCATGCTGGGGCTATTTGTTGTGTCGTTAAAATGGCCGAATGGGTTTATTTGTCCATCTTGTCAGGCACCAAAAAGCTATTTTAAACCAAGCCGAAAAATATTTGAGTGCTACAGTTGCAAGCACCAAACCAACCTCACCGCAGGCACAATTTTTCACAAAACAAGAATTTCACTCTCAAAATGGTTTTGGTTTATTTTCTTTATGGCGACCTCAAATAACGGCATCTCAATGCTTTCAAATGGAAGAAAACATACTGTATAGCCAATTTTCATGGAAAAATAACAAATCTAATGCTTTTTAATTCATACGAATTTATCTTTTTTTTCTTGCCTATAACATTAATTATCTTTTCTTTATTGAGCAAAGCAGAGCAACACGCGGGTTCAATAATCTGGTTAATAATTGCTTCATTGTTTTTTTATGGCTGGTGGAATCCTTCTTACCTGATATTAATAATTACTTCGATTCTGGTAAATTACGCTCTGGGTGAAATACTTTCCAACAACCTTGGCAAGTCATTGTTAATTTCAAAAAAATTAGTATTGATTGCAGGGCTTTGCTTCAATCTGGCGCTATTGGGATATTATAAGTATGCTAATTTTTTTATTCTAAACATAAATAGCGTTACCAACACAGACTATCATCTCGATAAAATAATTCTTCCTCTTGCTATCTCATTTTTTACATTTCAACAAATAGCCTACCTAGTCGATTCTTATCAAAATAAAGTCAGGTATGGCAAATTTATTCATTACATATTGTTTGTGACATTTTTTCCTCAATTGATTGCTGGCCCAATAGTTCATCATAAGGATATGCTTCCACAATTTACAAATAATAAGCTATTTCGATTTAAACCGGGCAACCTATCTATTGGCTTAACAATCTTCATCATTGGTTTATTCAAGAAAGTCATAATAGCGGACAGCATGGCGCTTTATGCGACACCCGTTTTTGATGCTGCAGGCCAAGGCGTGACATTATCTGTAGTTGAAGCATGGTGTGGCACTTTTGCATATACATTTCAGCTTTATTTTGACTTTTCTGGTTATTCAGATATGGCTATTGGCGTGGCTAGAATGTTTGGCATTAGATTGCCCTTGAATTTCAACTCTCCTTATAAGTCATATAATATTATTCAGTTCTGGCGTAACTGGCACATAACGCTTTCACAATTTTTAAAACACTATGTTTATATTCCTCTTGGAGGGAGTAGGAAAGGATTATCAAGAAGATATACAAATCTTATTATTACTATGCTCCTCGGCGGACTTTGGCATGGCGCAGGTTGGACATTTGTAATATGGGGAGGATTGCATGGTATCTACTTGATGATTAATCACATATGGATTGGAATTAAAACTCATTTTATGCCAGAACGAAAAAGTACATTGTTAGGTAAGTTTATTGCTCGTCTCATTACTTTTATTGCTGTAGCAATCTCATGGGTATTTTTCAGAGCCGAAAACTTTAGCGCAGCAATTTCTATAGTAAGATCGCTGTTTGGTTTAAATGGATTTCAGCTTCAGGCCATACAAAGTACTTCTGTTTATTATGATGGTTTTTCGGAAATAATACTTTTGTCATCTATATTATTTATATGCTGGTACTTCCCCAATACTCAACAAATTATGAGGAACTATAAACCTGCTTTCAAATCAGCAAAACATTCTGATTTCACGCCAAATATTTATAAACTAAGCTGGCGACCATCCCCGGCATGGGCTATATTCTCTGGTTTTGTAATTGTAATGGGTGTTTTCAGCCTTTATAATGAAAGCGAGTTTTTATATTTTCAGTTTTAAAACCGTATTATGATGACAACTAAACAACAAAGTGTCGGCATCCACCATTTTCGTACTTATCTATTACTTACGACGATATCTGTAATCATATTTGTTGTTTTGGTGGCTATGATTAATATTTTAATTGATGCTGAAGGCAGATATCAAATAGTAAATATCGAGCGTTTAAATAGTGACAAGTATTTTAGTCCGGAACGCGGCGGACGAGTGTATAAATCATTGAAACTCGCTCACAATAACTATGATGGTGTCATATTGGGTTCTTCGCGGGCGGAAGTAGGTCTGGATCCATCAAATATTCAATCGTTAGGATATAAAGTTTTTAACGCGGGTTTAAGCGGTACAAATATGTATGAAATAGAAAAAGTTGTTGATTTTATAAACCAAACACAGAAATTAAAATTTGCAATTATTGGACTGGACTTTTTAATGTTCTCATCAAAAAGAAAAACCAATGGAGATTTTGTTGAATCACTTTTTTCTAACAATGTAATTAAACAAAAAATATCTGATCTAAAATATATTTTATCCACTAATACATTGCTAAAGTCTATTAAGACAGTTTATTTTAATTTATCCTCTATACCCGTTGTGTCTCGAGACGACGGTTTTAGAGATAAATCTTCTCAGGTAAACAATGTGAATCACAGGAAGCTATTTACTGATGTATTAAAAAATAATTTTTTCGTCAATCCCAACACCTATGCTGCTTTCGACTATAGCATTGATAGATTATCCATGCTCGAAAACTCCATTCGTAAACTACTTGATAACGACGTGAAAGTATATATATTTATCTCTCCAGTCCATGCAAGACAGCTGGAGTCTCTCCTGGCTATCAATTTGTATGATCAATATAATACCTGGAAATATGACCTAGTAACAATCATAGAAAGACTTAATATCTTGTTACCGAAAGGGAATAATTTGGAATTATGGGACTTTAGTGGTTATAACAAATTTACGACAGAGGATGTACCAATGAAAGACACGGAGATAATGAGCTGGTACTGGGAATCTTCACATTATAAAAAGGAATTAGGGGATATTCTACTGAATAGAATACTCAAAGACAAAAATAAAAGTTCTGAATACTACAATTTCAGTGAATTTGGTATAAAACTAACAACTAATAATGTTAAAAGTCACTTCATTGAAACTGATAAAAAAAGAATACAATATGCCGCAAGCCATCCTAATGAAATTATTGATGTAAATTTATTAGCAAACCAGACATACAACAAAAGAAATAACCTTACACAATAAATAAAATCTAATTTTTTAACACACCTTTATCT
>CAZGWS010000284.1:0-2151 GCA_964528805.1 uncultured Lentimicrobiaceae bacterium
CTTCAACATGCCCAATTACTTGTGCGTCAATGTTAAACGCTTGCGAAATATTTATGATATTATCACTAATCGACTGAGGTACATATAGTTCCATCCTATGCCCCATATTAAATACTCTATACATTTCTTCCCATGAAGTTCCTGATTGCTCTTGAATTAGCTCAAATAGAGGAGGGGTGGGGAACATATTATCTTTTATAACATGGAGTTTATCAATAAAATGCAGGACTTTAGTTTGAGCACCGCCACTGCAATGTATTATGCTGTTGATATTATTTCTGTATTTTTCGAGTATGAGTTTAATAACCGGAGCATAGGTGCGAGTTGGCGATAACATCAACTTGCCAATGTTTATTCCATCAACAGTACTGGGTTGTGTCAGCAACTTCTCTCCGGAATATACCAATTCATCAGGAACGTGGGGATCATAACTTTCGGGGTAGTTTGCAGCAAGTATTTTTGCAAACACGTCGTGGCGTGCTGATGTAAGACCATTGCTACCCATTCCGCCATTGTACTCGGTTTCGTATGTTGCTTGACCGCTCGACGAAAGTCCAACAATAACATCGCCTGCACAAATATTATTTTCGATAACTTTATTACGTCTAATGCGGGCGGTTACTGTAGAGTCAACAATTATGGTACGCACAAGGTCACCAACATCAGCTGTTTCGCCTCCCGTTAAAAAAATATCAACACCAAGCATGCGCATATCCTTTAGAAACTGTTCGGTACCACTTATTACAGCAGCAATCACTTCTCCGGGAATTAGGTTTTTATTGCGTCCAATTGTTGACGATAGTAATATATTATCGGTAACGCCAACACAAAGTAAATCGTCAATATTCATAACAATAGCATCTTGTGCAATGCCTTTCCAAACATTAATATCACCGGTTTCTTTCCAGTACATGTATGCAAGCGATGATTTTGTGCCAGCTCCATCGGCATGCATAATGTTACAATACTCGCTGTCTCCACCCATTACGTCGGGAATTACTTTGCAAAAAGCATTGGGAAACAAGCCTTTGTCAAGATTTTTAATTGCGTTGTGTACATCCTCTTTCGACGAGGAAACGCCTCTTTGCATGTAACGCGATTTGTTGGTTTTGTTTGCCATCATGCTATGGTTTATTACCTTGTTTTTGTGTAGATGTTTGAAATAGAGATAAATATTTTATTATAATCTGCGCAAAGCTTTGTAAAGAAGCGCAAAACAAAAAAATTATACAGTTACAGTTTTCACTCAATTGTTAGCTTATGCGTTTTTGTATTATACGAATATTTTCCAAACTGCTTCATTAGTCGTTCGCCAAATACAAGTCCGTAATTGAGTTTATAGTTAACTTTTAATTTGATATTTTCAACCTTTTTGTTTGCAATATCAATTTCTTTTATAATTATTATTGCTCTGTCGGCGATGGTATTATTAGCTAATACTCTTTGTGGGTCGCCTTCAAAATCCTCTTTGCTAATTGCTCCCCACTTCAGTAAGTCCATTGCTTTATCTAACGATATCATAGCGTCAGCACCTTTGTCGTAAGCAAACTGTTCGTTGTAACCATTTATAATGCAGATAGATAGGTAAGTGCCAGAATTTGGAGCTTCTTTAAAAATTATAGCATTATCATCAGGATTTATTGCAATATTAATTTTAGTGAGGTCAACATTTGTTGCGTGTGGCACGTAGTCTTTGCGGAGCACTCTAAATTCAGTACGTCGGTTTAGCTGGTGTGCAGCTTCTTTTTCGTTTGTGCTTGTTAATGAGCTAATAAAATCTTCATTAAGTGTTGTTCCTACAGCAAATGGGAATCCATCACGAATAACATCTTTTTTAAGAGTTAGTGGAACACGTTCGCCATAACCTTTTGCCACTAAGCGAGCAGGCTCAATTCCTCTAATTATCAGGTAGTCAACAACCGACTGTGCACGACGTTGCGAGAGTATATCATTTTTCTCGTTACTTCCTCTACTATCAGTATGGGCGGCTAATTCCACTACTATATTTGGATTATCGCGCAAAGTTTGTATTAGTCCCTGCAATGAATCTTGGTATTGCGGTTTTAAATCCCATTTAGCAAGATCGTATAGAATTTCAGGCAAGGCAATTGGTTCTGCCGGTATTGGTTTGAGGCTGAAGTCTTTAACAAA
>CAZGWS010000284.1:2251-3840 GCA_964528805.1 uncultured Lentimicrobiaceae bacterium
TCTTCTGGGTGAAATACAATTCCAAAGTCGTCGTATGTTGAATTTATTGGATATTTTAAATTATGCGGTTCACCCCATTTTCCAGCTGTATCAATTGTAGTTACAAAAATGTCAAGACCGCCCATTCCTCCATGTCCGTTGGAAGCAAAGAATAGTGTTGTATCATTTCTGAGGAACGGAAACATCTCATCACCTGGTGTGTTAACAACATCACCAAGATTCATCGGTCTGCCAAAGCCTTTCGATTTAGAGTCTCTGTACGCAACCCATATATCATTGCCTCCCATTCCGTTACGCCTGTTAGATGAAAAATAAATAATAAGTTCATCATCACTTACTGTAGGTTGCCCAATGGTTGACATTGAATCTATGCTGGCAATATCCACCATCTCGGGTTTTCCCCAACTACGCCCAGTCCTGCGTGCTTTATATATCTGACATCCAGATTCTTTTTGTTGATCGTTGGGGCATTTTGTAAAATAAATGGTATTAAATTTTGAATTAAATACAGCTGCTCCTTCGTTGGCTTTTGTATTTATATTATCATTATCGAGGAGTACGGGTTCCGACCATTCTCCTTTTCTGTCAATTTTTGCAGTAAAAATATCGCTAAAGTTTTGATTAGTCCAATCATCAGTTTCTTTACCTGTGGCTCCTTCGCGAGTTGATGTAAAGGCTATTTCATTGTAATTGTCGCTCGTATATGCAGGTGCATAATCTGCTTCGCGCGAATTTATTTTTTTTACATTTGTAACTTTGTATTTTGATGGGTTGGCAATCCATTTTTCAATAAGAGCTGTAGTTTCTGCTCCTTTTTTTCCTCTTTTATCATCGGGTACACGTTCAGCGTATATATTATATTGCTCAATGGCTTCAGGGTATTTACCGGTTATTTTCAGCATATCAGCGTAATGCAATCGTATTTCCGGATTACGCTTATCCCATTCATTTTTTATTAACCTTTTGTACGATAAAGCTGCTCGTTTATAATTTTCTGTAAGTAGGTAACACTCTGCAAGTTGAGCAGTTATTCTATTTTTTTCTTCTCTATTTTTTTTAACTCTCGTATAAGCTTTTTTATATTTATCAATTGCTAATGAATACTGTTGTTTAGCAAAAGCTTCGTCAGCACTTTTAGCAGGATTTCGTTGTGCACATAATATTGTTGGCAAGGTAATAAAAACAACAAATAGTAATATACCTGAAAATAACTTGTTCATATGGGTATTTTTGTGTTGATGTTTCTTTAACGCTATTGTAACCGATTTATTGAGCTTCGTTTGTTGGTTTTTCTACTTTACTGGTAGTTTTTTCAACCGTGTCAGGCTCTACTTTGGTTTGTAATTCTATCTTAGCTTTATACTCTTCTAATCTTTTATCACGATCAATTCTGTTAGCTTCACGATTTATTTCGGTTTTAATATCTTCTGATGCACGTTTTATCTCATTAATAAATTTACCGAGATTTCGTGCTATTTCCGGAATTTTTGATGGTCCAAAAACAAGAAGTACTGCCAGAACCACCAACATTATTTCACCTGATCCAAGATCAAAGAATAGTAATTTCAAATCTGTAGTTTTATTTAGTT
>CAZGWS010000285.1:0-3823 GCA_964528805.1 uncultured Lentimicrobiaceae bacterium
GACTTTCTTTTACAGACTTTGATATACATATTATGTCAGTTGCAAGTCTTGCAACAGGTTGAAGCGCCAATCCAATTAAATGCCCTTTTCTTTGATCTGCTATATTATGTTCGTAATAGAAAAAACGTTTACCGAACATTCGAGCAGGAACAGCCGAGAATACGCCAGCAATAAGTGAGTTAGCACAAACCACATCAATATCATGCTTTTTTATCAAATAACCAATCCGAAAACATCCCTTTACAATTCGAAACATCATAGCTAAAAGAGCTAATATTTTAGAGCCATGGTCTAGCGAACCAAAATTAAAAACCTCAATTTCTGTACTGGAACGACAATCCCAATCTAGCTCTTCAAGCTTATCCACTGCTTCCTGCAATAACAACACAGTCTTAAATCGTTCACGATTAATACCACAAACCAAATCGTCAAGTACTCGCTCTGCACCACCATATTTTTTTGATGAAACATGACTAACAAACAAAACATTACGTCGCTTAACTTCATTAACCAATCTAAATCTCCAGTCGAATAACCAATAGTCTTGGATTACAGCAGACCTCTAACATTATCCCAAGGTCAGCCTTTTAAGTCTAGCGCACAACATGTTGCATAATATTTTCATACAATTTTTTAGCATCGCAAAAGCCATCATGTATTAATACAGTATTACGAAACTTTTCCTTACTATCATTGCGCTCATTCGTTGGGACCGGCTTTATATGTGTCATTTCTGCCTGACCCAGGCGATCATACCGCTTTTCAATATCATCTTTCACCTGATGATCAGCTTCCTTCACATTATCCAACAACAAAAATGATTCATCATATTGATTATTGACATTCAAAATGACTGTATTAAAATCGTTTATAACCTGCTCAAAGTCTGCAACGACCATTCTATCAATCGATTTATATACCCAGGTATAAAAATCTATATAACGATACACCTCATTATCCACATCATTATTTTTATGAGCAATAACACTAGACACAATTGATTGCTCAGGATCACGAATCAATACAATTATAGGAATATTATATTTTATGGCTTTCTGTATATTTGCTATAGAATGAGTATGGTGAGCAATATGTGTATCTGGGTTCGCCTGTTGAAACATCCTCACAGAAAAAGAATTCGCACTCCTCGGGTAACCATCTATACAAATATCTGTAACATCTTTTTTTACAATATAGTCTTTTGGATTTTCGCCTCTGCTACGTAATCGCAAAGAAACAAAAAATAAATTCCTTCTTAGTAGACTTCGAATATTTAACGTTTTCACTTGTTTCTTTCCAATTTATTTTTAATGATTTGAGTGCCCCATTTTTAAAAAAATACATATTGTATCTAAATATCGACAACTCTAAATTTGTCTAAAACTTCTGAATATAATATTTTTTAACTGTGCTATAGTTCATTGAAGTGTAGTTAAATTTCCTGCCTTTGTTAAACCTAACATAACTAACATCAGATAACATTCCAATGAACTATATTAAACCAGCTATTTAAGTGGAACAAGGAAAAAATGGTTTGTTTTGATGGGATGCTTATGGCTACGGATATGTCTAGGGTACTGTTAACTGAACAAGTCTGTTGTTAAGCATAATAAAAATCTGTTTTAAGATTATTTCCGATAAATCATCCTGTTTTTCAATCTTAAATGACAAAAGATCATCATGCCAGCACATTCAATATCTAGCTATAAAACGTTCACCAGGATTTGCACCTGCTCAAAAATGTAAAAAATACAATGTTGCGACCCTCCACCCAAAAATAATTTCTGGTTTTATCGACAATGTCTACTACCACTAAAGCATGCAAAATAGCTTTTTAATATTTTTTTAGATTTAAATAACCATTAACTTATTGCTGGTTGTTAATACCATTTATACAAGGCTGTATAATTAAATAAAATACACATACATGTATAATTAGTGAAGTTATAATTGGTCATTAATTCTTTAACAAAACCACAACCCATTCAACCTTCTTTAATGTGTTCAAAAAATTAAAACAACTTAAAAACCACCCAGGGTTCATTAAATACTTCACAAATACATCATGGGTGTTTGGTGAAAAAATATTACGTATTACCGTAGGACTATTAATTAGTATTTGGCTCGCCAGATACCTTGGGCCAGAGCAATTTGGGTCATTATCCTATGCTATCAGCTTTAGTGGCTTATTTACTGTAATATCAAGTTTTGGTTTAAATGGCATAATTGTACGTGAACTTGTTAAGAAAAATAGAAATACCAATGTTATATTGGGTACTGCATTTGTACTAAAACTGTTAGGAGCATTTTTAGCTTTATCAATGCTATGTTTTGCCACCGATTTCACCACAAATGACAAGCAAACAAATATATTAATATTAATTATCGCTTCTGCAACAATATTTCAAAGCTTCAACGTTATTGATTTTTACTTCCAGTCAAAAGTATTATCAAAATATATTGTTTTTGCAAATACAATTGGGTTACTTATATCTTCTATTGTAAAAGTAACGCTCATATTAAATGGAGGTCAATTATTACACTTTGGTTTTGTTATATTATTTGATAGTTTTATTCTTGCTCTTGGATTTATCTATTTTTATAACCACAAAAAACTTTCTATTAAGCAATGGTTTTTTAAATTTTCAATGGCAAAGTCTTTACTAAAAGATAGCTGGCCATTAATTTTTAGCGGTATCGTGGTATCAATCAACATGAAAATAGACCAGGTAATCATTAAACAAATACTAGGAAGTGAGGCCGTTGGACAATATGCTGCTGCCGTTAGATTAAGCGAAGCGTGGTATTTTATCCCTATGGTAATATGCGCGTCGCTTTTTCCTGCAATTATTAATTCAAAAAAACATAGCGATATTCTCTATTATTCCAGATTACAAAAGTTATATGATTTGATGGTCTGGATGGCAATAATTATTGCTGTACCTATGACATTTATGAGCGAATGGGTTGTTGATTTACTCTATGGTGAACAATATAACAAAGCAGGACATGTTTTAATGATTCATATATGGGCTGGCATTTTTGTCTTTTTAGGCCAGGCATTCAACAGACATTTAACAGCAGTAAATCAAACACGTAAAGCATTCTACCGAAGCTCTTTAGGGGCAGTATCCAATGTAATATTGAATTATTATTTAATTCCAATATACGGTATCAATGGCGCAGCCTTTTCAACCCTGGCTTGCGTTTTTATATCAAACTATCTGTATGATTTTCTGGATAGAGACTTAAAAAAGCAGCGTATAATGAAAACCAAATCTTTTTTCCCAATACATTTACTTATGCGTAAAAATACTTAAATGAAATTAAATAGCGCTACTAATAAATACATACTTTGGATCGGCTCTTTATTAGAAATAAGTGATTTAGAAAACGGATTACCTGCCTCAACTGCTGCTGTACGTTGGCAAACAGGATTAGCTAACGGCATTATAGACCAAGGCATCCCTATTCATTGTATAAATAAACTAACTGATTTATATTGGCCGCATGGTCCTTTTTTTTTAGGTCGAAAGAAGCCACGTTTTTTCCGCGGAATAACAGGTCTAGAAACCAGGTTTCTAAATTTACCTAAAATACGCACCATTTTAATGGCTAGAGCATATTCTCAAGCATTACAAGATACCATTAAAGAACACAAACTCCCTGAGGTGGCTATATTTTATAATGTCACCGTACAAAATATTGACATATTTAATCAGCTCAAACATAAACTAAACATACCTTGTGTTATTTTAGCAGCAGACATGCCTGCTAAAAATAGTAATGAATTCAAAATTTATCAAAAAGCATGTAAAGAAGC
>CAZGWS010000286.1:0-3737 GCA_964528805.1 uncultured Lentimicrobiaceae bacterium
AATTATAAGTACTACTCATTTGACATCATACCAACTATGTAATCATAGGCATATAATATTACGCCGGTAAAGAAAACAAAGCCCGTTGCAAACCATACAGCAAACCATCCAATTTCGTGTACTTGTGCTGCTATGTAACCTTGTCCGGCAACTCTTTCAATAGATATCTGCATGATTCCTATTACTTCCATCGCCAACACCATCATAACCATACCTATATTCATAAGCCAAAATGCCCATGCCCACCTGTGTTTATCAGTAATTGTAGCTTTATATTTTTCTTCACCATTAATAACACTAATAGCATAGTAAATAAAAGCGATAAAGATTGCTCCAAATGCTGCAAAAAATGCCATATGACCATGAGCTGTTGTTACTTCTGTTCCGTGCATCCAAAAATTGACTGAGAACCAGGTTTGGCTGCCGCCTAAAATTGAAAGACCAATGAATGATCCTATCGTACCACCTATCAGCCAATATAGTGCAGGTAAATTACTAATTTTAACCTTAGTTTTTCTTGCATATATTAAACCGTCGATCATCATAGCAACAGGTGGTATAGCTTCAAATACGCTAAACAAACTTCCAACCCATGTCCAATAATGAGGTGTACCTATCCAGAAATAATGATGACCCATGCCAAGGATTCCGCTGGCAAGGATGAGGAAAAACTCAATGTAAAACCACTTATACATTCTCTCTTTTGGAATATTAAATAGCTTTATGATTAAGTAACCAATAAATAGAGTTTCATACATTTCCCAAGTCGATTCTACCCAATAATGGATAACCCACCAACGTAAGTAATCCTGAATAACAAAGTTTTTAAGATAAGGCATCCCCGGCAAATACAACAATACTGTTGCTGCCGTGGTAATAAACATAAGACTATTTATAGGACTTTTATTCGGTGCTTTATACATGGTTTTTAGTAGGTTATAAAGCCATAAAAGAGCTGCCACAACAACCATCCAATCGAAAACAGGTGCTGCTTCAACATATTCAAGCCCCTGCCCATCGTAATAATGGAAAAAATAGCTTATAACAGCACCAACACCGGCAGCACAAAAAACAATTAGTTGTATAAAGGCAATTCTTACACTAAACAACTCTCTGCCTGCTTCTTCAGGAGTAATATAATATGTTGCACCCATTATTGCAAGAAACATCCAAAATATAAGTAAGTTAATGTGGATACTTCGAGAGACATTAAACGGCATCCAGTTTAATGCAAATTCAGGCCATACAAATTGCGAAACGGAAGCCAATCCAAATACTATTTGTAAAAAGAACAATAGTACTGATGCAGCAAAATAATAATATGACACTTTTTGTGAACTAAAAGTTAAGTTTCTCATAATGATTCCTCCTTTAAATTATTTATAAATGTTGCAAGAGATTTGAGTTGATCAGCATTTAACTGATTTTCAAAGGCGGGCATGAGCATACGTTTGCCTTCGTATCCTTTTAAGACTTCACTATCAGGGACAGACATCGGATTTCCAATTTGTTTAATCAACCAATCAACACCTCTGTTTCTTGCAGATTCATTAGACAAATCGGGACCAATTACACCTGTGGTGTTTAATCCTTGTGTACGAATTATATGGCAGATGCCACAATTCATTTTTTTTATCAGCGCAATTGGAGAAATATTTGTATCTCGCTTCATGTTTGTATTATCGTTTGATGCAAGAGTTTTTGACCCCGGGGGCCAACCATTTGTATCAATTTCACCAATCCATGTTAAAAATGCAATCAGATCATTAATTTCCTGATTTGTAAGATATAGATTGGGCATAATACGTTTGTACTTCCCAGGCCACAAATCAAATGTAACGTTAACAGGATCATTAAGTAAAGCACGAACAAATCCCTCGCCTCTTTGCGAAATGACCTTAGTGAGATCGGCAGCATAATAAGCTCCATCACCTAATATAGTATGACAATCCATACAGTTGTTGTTGTGAAAAACCCTGTTGCCCGCATCTACAGCGTCAGTTACCTCCGGATTATTGTCAATAACGTAAAAATAAGACTGAAGTGTAAGACCGAGAAAGATGAGTATCATAATAATAGATACCCAAACAAACCACCCCTTTGCACGTTTCGCGTCTTTTGGTAATTCCATTTTAACCTCCTTTTTTAAATTAATAACTAAATATATATATGCAATAATACTCTTTCATTGATAGAGTTTAACCTGACTAATTCGTAAAACATGTATTTATTTTAACACATTTGCCTCACCTACCCGTTGTAGATATGATGCCTAAAGCCTTGTAATTGAGCTTTATGTCATCAGATTTAGATACCTTGCAAATGCATCGAACTAAACATATGAGTTACTCAGTTTAAAAAATGAATCCCAATATTACAACATTATTTGAAATATCCCTCATAATGTTGATAAATAGTTAATAAATTTATTTTACAAAAGTACCATGTAGTCTTTGCAAGAAAACGCCAAATACTACGTTCTTCTCGTTTTTGAATCAGTCAACTACAATTCGTAAACTCTTTGAATATAAAAACTTCGGAAGACTTGTCTTTGACGCTTACTTATCAAAGACTTGAAAATGATGAGTTTTCTTGCAAGCACTAGATATCATCAAATAGATGAATTTATTGAACCACATATTTGGCTCGGAATTGTTGCTTACCGAATAAAAATATTTGATGCACTTAATTTTAAGCACAGACCTTTTGTGAGAAAAACAAAAGTTGTCCCCCAATTGTTAAAACCAAATGTAGTTATTACTGTATATCAGTATTTTAATATTGGCTATTTACAAGTTGGGCTAAAAAAGTGAAAGAAAGAAAATTTGCAAGAAATATAAACAATTGAAAATCAATGACTAATTTTGACGTTAGTTTGAATCGCTAAAAAGCTTATATTTGGTCAAAATTTATTGATTTAACCAAACTGTACAAATTATTTTGGGTTATTAGACCAACTGTCATTGTAGGTAATGGGCAGAAATCCAAACTAATAGGCATGATTATAAAAAATAATTTGTATTTTTGATATAAAATTAAATTAATGCTTAATTCACACAAAATACTTTTCTATCTGACTGCAAGTAAAACAAGTCTGAAGAAAGAATATCATTTAGTTAAAATTGGAATTCTTGAATCCATGGCAAGAAAGGAACAGAATGAACAAAGTGATATTGATATTATTGTTGAATTTAAGAATTATACACAAGACATTTTTACGCTTAAACAAAGACTTAGAGGAGAAATATAATCAAAGATTAATTTTAATGTTGGCTGCAATTTTAAAAGACAGAAAATAATTATTAAACAATTTAAAAGGAGGTTATTATGAAAAAGCATGTAGAATTTCAGATTTTTTTAAGAATTTTTTTATTTCTTTTTATAGCAGGTTCTTTATCTGCTCAAAGTACATTTTATAAAAAATATGATTATCCAGGAGATGATTTCGGCCATTTTGTTATTGAAACTTCTGATGGTGGGTATGCCATTATTGGTTCAACAAACTCTTTAGGTGCAGGTAATTATGATGTGTGGTTACTCAAAACTGATGCAAATGGAGATACTCTATGGACAAAAACCTATGGTGGATCAGGTAATGACGAAGGATATTGCCTGAGACAAACTAATGACAATGGATTTATTATTACCGGTTATAAATCTATTCCAGATCACTATATCGATGGCTGGGTATTTAAAACTGATGCCAGTGGAAATATGGAATGGGAACATACTTTTGG
>CAZGWS010000287.1:0-3709 GCA_964528805.1 uncultured Lentimicrobiaceae bacterium
ACCTTTAACAGAGCCGTCAATTACTTTATCGCCTGCTTTAGCAATATAGCCACCAATTAATGATTTATCTATTGATGTAGTAATTTGTACGTCTTTGCCTAATTGTTTTTTCAGCGTAATGGCAACCTTTTTCTGCTCTTCCTTGGTTAAAGCAAATGCACTGGTAATTTCAACATCAACATAACCTTCATGCTCTGCTTTGTATGCTTCAAAAAGTTCTGAAATTTGAGACGCCAATATCAATCTGTCATTTTGAACCAATAACTTAACAAGATTTTCACCTTGTTTTTTTAATTGACCCTGACAAATATCTAATAATAAAGTTGTCAATTGTTCCTGACTTACTTTCGGATTAGCTACGATGGCAACCATTTCATGGTCTTGCATTACGAAAGACAAAAAACTTAGCATGTCAGACCAGTCAGATACTGTCTTAGTCTCTACTGCTATTTTAAAAACAGCTTCCGCATAAGGTCTCGCCAGTGTTGATAATTCACTCATTATAATTACCCTAACTGATTAGAGACTTTGCTGATGATATCTTTATGTTTTGCTTTATCGACTTCTTCTTGCAAAATCTGTTCTGCAGCTTTCAAAGCTAATGAAGACACTTCTTTACGTAAGTTTTCTTTAGCTTGCTGTATTTCTTGCTCAATTTGTGCCTTTGCTGATTCAATCATTTTTTCACCTTCCAGTTTGGCGGTTTCTTTTGATTCTTCAACAACATCATTAGCTCGTTTTTGTGCTAGTGCAATAATATTTGCAGACTCGTCTTTTGCTTCTTTAAGATATGCAGCTGCTTTTTTCTCAGCCAACTTGATATCTTCCTGCCCTTTTTCTGCAGCAGCAAGACCCTCAGCAATTTTCTTTTTACGCTCTTCCAGGGCTTCAATTAGCGGTGGCCAGATATACTGCATGGTAAACCATACCAGCAGTGTAAATGTGATCATTTGACCGATCAGAGTAGCATTGATACTCACGGTGTTCCCCTTATTTGCTATTGACAGATAACTAATCTTATACCCTCGGGTATAAGTTTCGTATAACCGGAACTTCGTCCGCTTAACTCAGCTTTAACCAGCTGCATCAGTTACCGCTGACAAGAATGGGTTAGCAAAGGTAAAGAATAACGCCATACCAACACCAATCATTGTTACCGCATCTAATAAACCCGCCACGATGAACATTTTAACTTGTAACATAGGGACTAATTCTGGTTGACGTGCAGCACCTTCAAGGAATTTACCACCTAACAAACCGAAACCGATTGCTGTACCAACAGCTCCCATGCCTAAAATAAGACCAACCGCTATGGCTGTTAAACCTTGTACATCTGCAATTAACGCTGCAAGTTCCATAATACCTCCGAAAGTATTGTTATATTTAAAGTTTAAAAAGAATTAATTAATGATCTTCGTGCGCCATACTTAAATAGACAATAGTTAATACCATGAATATAAAAGCTTGTAACACAATGATTAAAATATGAAATATTGCCCAGGGAAAACTCAACAAAGGTTGTATATATGCAGGTAACAGAGCAATTAATATGAAAATAAGCTCTCCAGCATATAAATTTCCAAAAAGCCTGAGTGCTAAAGATATTGGTTTTGCAATTTCTTCAACTACTTTCAAAAGTAAGTTAAAAGGCATCATCCATGGGCCAAAAGGCGTACAAGTCAGTTCTTTGGCAAAACCAAAAACGCCTTTAATTTTGATACTATAAAAAATTATTAGGATAAAAATACTAATGGATAGAGCAAATGTTGCATTTAAATCCGTACTAGGCACAACACGCAAATATTCTATGCCCATCAATGAACTAATTAAGGACAATAAGTCTACAGGCAATAAATCCATCATATTCCATAGAAACACCCAACAGAAAATAGTTAAACCCAAGGGTGCGATTAACTTACTTTGACCATGAAAAGTATCTTTTACCTGTTGATCAACAAACTCGATCATCATTTCAGCAAAGTTTTGGGCAAGCCCTGGTACACCGGTTGTTACTTTTTCAGCGACAGACTTAAAAAACCAAATAAATAAAGCACCTAATGCTGCTGAAAAAAACAAGGTATCTAAATGTAATGTCCAAAAACCTTCACCCACTGACAAAGGTGTTAAATGGTGAACAATATACCCTGTAGTACCGCCTTCGCTAGCCATCTTTTCTCACACTTTAAATTTCAAAATCCTGCGCAAACAAAAAAAGCGCAAGCCAAAAAACTGATAATACGGCTACAAAACACACCATTAATGGCATAAACTGAACATCTGGTACCTGAAAGACGACTGCAAATAATACAAATGTCATCAAAATCTTTCTCGATTCGCCACTATAAAAAGCACGTACAATCTTTTTTGCACCTTGTTCTTTTACTAGTGACATTCTATAAGCAAAATATAAATTAGGTAAAAATGCTGTTATCCCTCCAAGCACTGAAGATACAGCCATATTTACTGTTCCGAAAAGCAAGAACCCTGCGCTGACTAATACAACGACAAAAAACTGCATCACTAGAATTTTACTTACAGATGAGTAGTCAGATTTCTCTGCCATTACCAAACCCATACTAAAGAACTTGAAGATTATATCTCTCAACTCCTATTAAATCAAGCTACTAAAAAGCTTCCACTATTTAAAATCCAGCAATTTAAATGCGCTTATTTTGTTGACTTAATAATTTTCTTTATTGATTTTTTTGGTAATAAAAGCGTGTTCACCTTATCTGTCATAGGAGACAATATTTATAACCAACATCACAGTATTGATAGACAGAACTAATACTACCCATGCTGAAATATCTAATGAAAATCACAATGAAGACTTTTTAACAGTAAGATATTCTGCAATAATCCTTTGGGATATTATGGTGAAAAACAAGAGAATATTAACTTCATTGATCTAAATGGGAATTTATATTTACCCGATATTGATACTATCTTTAATCTATCATTTCTGTGGTATATCGATAAACCTTAATTTCATCAGACCAATAGTTTTTGGCTAGCCCGGCTTTTTGTTTTAAATGTTGTAAAAACTGATCAGGAGTTTTTATAGACTGCCAAACTGAAGGCAGGAAGGTTCCTCTATGAGAACCGCTTTCTAAAATCAACCCGTCAATATTTGGTCTAATTTGAGCAATTAAGTCTTCTTCCGAAGTAAATACCATTACTTCTGATGGACTCAAGATAGATAAATGAATTTTCAGTTCATTTAATTCTGATTCCTCTACCGGCAGAAAACGAGGGTCTCTAAATGCAGCGGAAAAAGCATTTTCAGTTATGTCTTCTGCCAGGGGGAGTACTGCTTCCAGCATGCCTATACAGCCACGTAATTGTTTGTTTTTTTCCAGAGTAACAAAGGTCGCTCTTTGTTGTGCTAATTCAGCGGGGTAATCCCTTAAATTAATACTTAATGGATGTCCCTTTTTTAATCCCGTTTTAATTGACCGATGTGCCAAGTCCAATAAGATCTGTCCATTCTTTTCACTCAATGACATAAGCACCATACCCCACGACTCTGGTTTTATCTCCACTTCCAGCTGTATCCCCAGAATTTCGTAGATCAATAGTCCTGACTTGCAATTTTTTTTTCCTGGCCAATGCCAGCAAACCACATACTGGAACACAACCACAGGCAAAATCACTACCCAATTTTTCATATTGTAATTGTTCGATAATATCTGAAGTGGCCCTATCCATT
>CAZGWS010000288.1:0-3699 GCA_964528805.1 uncultured Lentimicrobiaceae bacterium
AATTATAATGATGGATCTAATATCCTGATTACAAGCCTACCTATTGGATCGACTTATACATTCCCATATAGTACCTGCAAGAAAATCATCATTTTTAAGCCTTTGATAAGAAAGCATCAAAGCCAAGGCTTTTGAAGTTCTTGAATTCAAGGAGTTTACGAATTGTAGTTGACTGATTCAAAAACGAGAATAACGCAGTATTTGGCGTTTTCTAGTAAAGACTATATAAATTAAATATCAATATTGTTAAGATAATAATTGCTATATTTGGCATCCACATAAATGAAAATAATTTGAAGAAGATAATTGTACTTGGCGCAGGATTAATTGGGAAACCAATAGCCATTGATTTGGCAAATGATGATGATATTTTGGTAACTATTGCCGATATTAATATCCGGCAACTTGACTCTGTTAGCAGTAAGAAAGTTAGCAAAATTCAAGCAAATTTCAGGAATTCCACTGAACTCGCTACTTTATTGAAACCATTTGATTTCGTTGTGAATGCAGTACCGGGGTTTATGGGTTTTGAGTGTCTTAAAAACTGTATTATTGCAGGTAAAGATATCGTTGATATTGCCTTTTACCCCGAAGATGTATTTAGTTTATCTGAGTTGGCACTTGAAAACAATGTTTGTGTTATAAGCGATATTGGTGTTGCACCCGGTATGAGTAATTTGCTAATTGGATATGCTGCAAATAAACTTGACACAGTTACTAATGCTAAAATATTTGTGGGAGGCCTACCAAAAGTTCGTACAAAACCATGGGAGTACAAAGCAGTTTTCTCTCCAAGTGATGTTATTGAAGAATATACTCGCCCTGCTCGCATCGTACGTAATGGTAATATTATTACAGTAGATCCGCTAACCGAGATTGAACTTCTTGAATTTGATGGCATTGGAACTTTGGAAGCATTTAATAGTGATGGGCTTCGCTCACTGCTGTTTACTATCAAGGCACAAAACATGAGCGAAAAAACTCTAAGATACCCCGGTTATGCCGAAAAAATTCAACTTTTAAGTGATAATGGATTTTTTGATTCAAACAAAATCGAAGTTGATGGTAATACTGTGTCGCCACTTGAACTAACTTCCACATTGCTTTTTAAGCAGTGGAAACTTGATGAAAATGATGAAGATATCACACTAATGAGAATAATAGTTGAAGGTGAAAAATCGGGGAAAATGCTTCGCCATACATTTAACTTATATGACGAGTTTGATAAAATATTAGGTGTTCATTCCATGGCTCGAACTACCGGATATACAGCCTCTACAGCTATTAGATTGCTAATTAATAATATCTTTTCAGTAGTAGGTATCAGCGTAGGTGAGATGATGAGCACAGATGAAAGCGTTGTAAATTTTATGCTTGACGGTTTAAAACAGCATGGAGTTGTTTATAAAAGTAAAGTTGAATTTATTTAAATGTGTCTGTTTATAGTTTGCAATGTTAATCGAACTAATCGGGCTAAATTTCTACAACTTAATGTACAGTTACAATGGCTGAAATAAGAAAAAAATATGGCACTTTTGGAGGTGTGTTTACGCCTTCAATACTAACTATATTAGGTGTAATAATGTATCTGCGTCTGGGCTGGGTTACAGGCGTTGCAGGATTGTGGGGCGTTATTGCAATTATCGTGCTGGCTCATGTAATCTCTGTAACAACAGGGTTGAGTATCTCGTCAATTGCTACTGATAAAAAGATAAAAGAGGGCGGTATTTACTACCTCCTTTCTCGTTCGTTAGGCTTGCCAATGGGTGGGGCAATCGGTATTACTTTATTTATTGCAACGGCACTTAGTATTTCACTTTACATCGTTGGTTTTGCTGATAATTTTTTATCAATATCTTTTGTTTCTCACTTCCTTAAAATAAAATCGGTTGACTTATTTCATGTCAGGATTATTGGAACTACAGTACTATTAATATTAGTGATTATAGGGTTTATTAGCACTAATGCTGCCATAAAGACACAGTTCATTATTCTTATAATTATCTTATTGTCAATAGTTTCAATTGTTATTGGAATAGCGTTTTTTAATGATAATCATATTACATCGGAATTAATAATAGCACCCCAGACAAAATCCTTCTCATTTGTTGAAATTTTTGCAATATTTTTCCCTGCAGTAACAGGCTTCACTGCCGGTGTTGCTATGTCTGGAGATTTGAAAGATCCAAAAAAGAGTATTCCCCGTGGTACATTATTGTCAATTGCTGTTGGCTTTGTAATTTATATCTGCCTATCATTATTATTTTATTTTTATGTTGACAACAATCTGCTTGTAAGCGATTATAATTTTTTGGTAGTAGTAGCCTGGATACCATCTTTGGTAATTGCCGGTGTATGGGGAGCTACATTATCATCTGCTTTAGGTGGAATTATGGGAGGTCCGCGTATTCTTCAGGCAGTAGCAATGGATAAAATAATACCACAAATATTCGCTAAAGGTCATGGGAAAAATAATGAACCTCGAAATGCTCTTGTTTTTACATTCATTTTAGCTGAGTTAGGCGTACTTATTGCAGATTTAAATATGATTGCCAGTATAGTCTCAATGTTTTACTTGACAGCATATGGGTTTATAAATATCTCGTTTGCATTGGAAAAATGGGCAAGTACCGACTTCCGACCATCATTTAAAATACCTATTTGGATTGGTATATTGGGATTTATTGCCACATTTTTTGTTATGATTCAGTTAGATGTACTCTCAATGATGGGAGCAATGGTAATATTGGTTGTTATTTATTATTTTATTAGAAAAAAACATTTGCGACTTGCTATGGGCGATGTATGGCAAAGCGTAGATGCATCACTACTCCGAAAAATATTGACAAAACTCGACCAAACAAAAGTTATTGAACGCAATTGGAGAGCTAATATATTGTTGTTTAGCGGAGGTAAAAGCAGCCGTCCACACTTAATTGAATTTGCAAGATATTTAGTAGGGAAACATGGAATGATTTCAAATTTTGATTTGATATTAAATAAAACCTCCAAAGTATTATTTCCTAAGCACAAACAAGCAATTCCCGACGATGAAATGAGTGGCGATGAAGGAGTGTTTTCAAGAAGGCAGGAGTGTAATAATATTTATAACGGAATTAAAAGTATATCAGCTACATATGGGTTCTCGGGTGTTGAACCAAACACAGTTATGATGGGGTGGGCTCGTAAAACTGACAGTCCTGTGGAGTTTGCTAAGTTGCTAAAGTATATCTCTGAGTTGGATTTAAACATAGTATTACTTGATTATAACGAAATAAAAGGCTTTGGTAAATTTAAGCAAATTGATATATGGTGGCGAGGCGGATCGAATAATGGAAATCTAGTACTTTCTTTGATAAGGTTCATACGGCTATCTTACGAATGGCGAAATGTTAATGTCAGACTAATGATAATTAATAATAATAAACGCAAAAAATCAAAAATAGTTCATGATACCAAAGTTGTTTTGAATAATATGCGTATGGATGCTGAAATACGTATTGTTGATAATGAAAAGAAAATGCCTGTTAATGAGATAATTAAGAGTGAATCAGAGAATGCTGACTTAATATTTTTGGGTCTTGCCAATGTTAAAGATGGGAATGAAAATGATTTTGTAGCAAGAGCTGACGATTTGTATAAAAATCTTGGAACTATTGCTTTGGTAAAAGCTTCCACATTCTTTCACGAAATTAATAT
>CAZGWS010000289.1:0-1806 GCA_964528805.1 uncultured Lentimicrobiaceae bacterium
GGGACCATCACGTCGAAATAGCGGCTTATAAGTCTTCCCGTCAATAAATAAGTTCCCTTTTGTCCCACGATCAAGCATCAATAATGTTTGGTCAGCATTCCATGCTTGATCAAGAGAATAATGATGGCGTGCTACATTAGACCACTTCCCTTCAACACGGGGTATTTTATTCCCAGGATTAGTAATTCGAGTAACGCGAAAACCTGTGTTTGGTACTACAACGTAGTTAAGATATTCTGGCATCGAAACTACACTATCAACAAAAGTTGTACCTTGCGTGGAAGGCAATAGAAATACAAACAAAAAAATGAATATTATATATCGCCGAAAATACTTATTCACAGCTTTAGCTCCAATTTTATTTTATAGTTTTGTTATCGTATACGGCAACAAGCCCTAGCAACACCCATAAAAAAGTAAATCGCAACCCTTGATGAGTCAGTCCATATAATAATATTGGTATTAAATAATACATTTGTGAAATTCCGACCATTTTATAAATTTTATATAAAAATAAACAAAATAACCACAACCCTACAATACCATAGCTGAATATTATTGTTCCAATTGTAGAATGTATTTCATAGGAAGCACCAAATCTTTGCAACCCACCTTCACCAGCACCAAAAATTAAATATTCGGGATATTCCCATATGCGCGAGTATCCGCGTCCAGCCATACTATCATCTGATTGCTCGCCAATATTCTCAAGCCTACTAGTAACGCTATCAGTCAACTTATCTAAACCTAGCTCACTTTCAAAATATAATGAAAATAACAGAATAACTGCGGCCGGTAGCAAATAAATTGGCTTAGTAATAAACCGAATTAAAATTAAAAATAAAAATGAAATCATTGCTGCTTTAGATAAAGAAAGAGCCACTAAATATGCTACAGAACCAATGAAAACTATTTGCACATAATAATTGGTTTTTACTGCATTTTGACAAATAAAATATATAGTTGCACAAAGTAAACCATAATAACCAAGCTGATTTGGATTGTTGAAAAATAAGCTCCGCCTTCCCTCAAAATTACTAAATGGTAAAAACGACAAAATCAACTGAAGTAAAACGGAAGCAATAACAGCATACATTAAAACAGAAATAAAATAATGTCTGTACGCTGTATAAAGCTTTAGAATCACATAAAACAAGCACAAATTAAAGATATAAAAAACTGAATACATTAAAGCATCATATTCAAGATGAAAAACTACCCAAACTGAGTTAACCGCAAGGGTATAGAAAGCAAATAGAGATAGTAAAAATAGGGTATGCCGTAAATTAAAATCTAACCTATTTTCGCTAAATAATATCACGCCTCCCAGTAGTAACAGAAATAAAAAATCAGCCGGTTGTGGCAACCCGCTTGTAAATATATAAAATGGCTTTAGAACTATATAGCAAAAAAAAATAAATAAAAAGCAAGCACGAAAAAAACCAGATACACCGCTGGCTTGAATATTATAGTCTTTTGAATCCATTTATTCAGTCAACTACAACTAAGTTGTCGGCGCCTTATCGTCTCGAAGACAAAAATCAGCAAAATAATAAATTGTGAGAAAGAAAATATAACTAAAGAATATCCTATACCCTCAAACCCATAAACAGAAAGAAAATAAATACTAGAAAATAGGCTAATAAAAAATACAAAACTATGCGCAATAAAAATAAGTTTGTAATTTTTTGCCGCTACCAATGCATGCTGCAATAACGTCGCCAAAAACCTAAAAAAACCAGCTACCATTACATATACAAACAACTCATTGTAAGCCGCATATTCAGGAGTATAAAGTAATGTCAG
>CAZGWS010000289.1:1906-3699 GCA_964528805.1 uncultured Lentimicrobiaceae bacterium
CCATAAGCTTCAGAGGCCGTACGAATTCCATTTAAACGATCATAAAAAACAAGTACCGCCAAAGCAGACGCAACAATACCGAGCACACCAACAAGTAGGCTATTAGTTAAATATATTAAAATGGTCAAAAAAATTAAAGAACAAATCCCTCTAATTATTATCGATTTGGCTATGTACTGCATTTTTTCTTGTGACTGAAAAAAACCGGAATAGATATCACTAAACGAAGTGATGCATTTAAACATAACCATTAGTAATATAATTTTGGAAGCCTCAATATCTATTTTCGATATAAATAAAATCACGACTATTATAAGGATTGCGGCTGAATTACTATAAATACGCAATGCCATATATGTGCCAAAAGTATATTGTAAATTTGTATCCGTTCCTTGAATATGCCTCAATCCCATATTAGTAAACAAAATAACGGGATTGCATATAGCTAAAGCAAATGTGAAAATGCCCACCGCTTCTGAATTTAGCAGTTTCGCAAGAACCACTATCATAGCCCATTGACTTAAGGCATTGATAACGTGTCCCGCCATCATCCAGGAAAAATTCTTTTTTAGGGATAATCGTGCCATGAAAACTCTGTAATTCCATTTATAGAATTAACATAAGATGTAAATGCCAAGGTATCGTCTTTTAAAAGCAAGAGCGGTATAAAAAGTAGTTACTCATATTTAGTAACATGCTTACAGACCTTCAACCAGTCAAATATTTTGGAAAAAAGAACAAAAATCATTTTCCAGTCTTCGCTAGCTACCCGCATTTTTTAGATTACGTGTCATCTACCCTGATAAGGAAACAGGCGAAATTCGCATTTTGTTTATTAATTTTCGACTACCATTCCTTGTGTAGTAATTCCTATCTGTTAAATCTATTTTTTTAGTAGTACAGTGCTTGATCCGGACGCTCTGCCTTATTAACTACAACTCCAAGCATATTAGATGATTTCAGCAAATTAACTGATCTGTTTAATTCACTCTTTTTTGTTTTTCCATCCTCAATCACAAGTAACATAGCATCAACATAAGGGGAGAATGCCAATGCATCATCTGTTAAGAGCACTGGCGGTAAATCAAAGATAATTATCCTTCTTGAATATCGTGCTTTAATTTCTTCCACAAACTGAATCATTCTAGGTGAAGACAGCAATTCAGAAGAATTATTTATTTGTTCACTACCAGGCAGCACAACCAATCGATCTATTCCGGGATTAAAAAGTATATGCTGTAACGGAATATCACGTAGCAGATAATCACTTAATCCTGCTGGTGATTCACAATTGAAATACCGGGCAATACTTGGTCTTCTCAAGTCAAGATCAACTAGCAGCACTGATTGATCAATTTCCATCGCCATGCTAATGGCGAGATTAATGGAAGTAAGTGTTTTTCCTTCACCTTGCATGGGACTGGTAATAGCCAGAGTATTCCAACCACCTGCCTTCATACGTCGTGAAACCTGCGTACGGAGCATCTTGTATTCTGCTGTGCTCACATTATTTTCTTTACCGGTAATAATTTTGTTCCGTTTTAATTCTTCATAGGACACTTCTAGCGATGCTGTTTGAGTATATTTAATCTGTAACTCAGAAAGCGAACCCGGCACTAAATGGCTTATATTTGATGAGGTATTGTCAGTCATTTGTTTATCATTTTTACGAAAATCAAGTTCTCGCCATTACTTATAGGTGGCTCGTGATCCATGGTTACGTTTTTTATCTGCACTTCCATCTAGCTTGATATAGGAGATAGATGCAATAGGTTCTATATCTGTTATTTCCA
>CAZGWS010000290.1:0-3690 GCA_964528805.1 uncultured Lentimicrobiaceae bacterium
CTCGCAAAACAGACTTAAGTTATGTGCGTCCGCCAATTAGCGAAAATAATTTTATCGAAGATTATTATACCGAATAGAATGAACTAATTTTCGCAAAGTTTTTTTAGCTTTGTTAGTCCAATTCCAAAGTCTTTTCCTACAGCGTCTTCCATATTCATGGTCAGCTTCATTAAATTAAAAGGATAAGGCATTTCGCTGTTGAAGCCCCATGTAACTTTGGTTTTGTTTCCTTCAGGTGATAGCTTCACAAAACCTTGAGCTTCACTTTCATAAGGTGTGTTAAACTTTAAGTCGGTGGCGAAGAGTGTCGGAACTTCAATCTTAGTTATAGTTTGGCTGCCACTACCTACATTCTTGGTTTTACTTTCCCAGCTAGCTTTTGCACCCACAGTACCATCTGTACCTGTTATTGTAGTCTTTATGTTTGGATTATATTCAATCCACGGACTCCACTCGTCTAAAGCCCCCAAACTGTTTGTGTGCATCCAAACACTGTCGATTGGTGCAGAAATAGTTATAGATTTTTGGTATGAAAAATCCTTAGGGATAAATAAGGCAATAATCAATAATAACACAATAATTGCTACGATTGCGATTCCTATTTTTTTGAATATTTTCATAATGCTATCTTTAAATTAATATAAAACTATTTAATTACAGTAAGTTAGTAATTTGTGCATTTAATGCACTAATTGCCTCTTATGCCATTATATTCATATCCTAATTCAACAACTTTTTCGCCAATTTCATGTGCCGACAAGTTATTTCCATATATCTTAACTAAGTTGTTTTCGGTATCGGCAACAGCAGAAGTAATGTTTGGCATATTGCTAATGCCATTTTCAACTTTAGCCTTGCACCTTACGCAAGTCATACCCGTAACATTTACTACCAGCTCGTCAATTTTTATGGAAGACGTTGTAGCTTGTGATCTTTTAATTTTGTTTATCCTATGTAAAATTGAATTAAAGAAACTATATAGCAATAATGCTGTTAGCAATATTGTAGATGAAATAGTTAACCAATATGGAAGTAGATTATGTGCATGGTTACCTGTGATATACGAAAGAGGAGCAAACCAACTTGCAGGTAAAAAATTGTCAATTATTAGACCAAAGACTAACGAGCCAATTATTAATGAGCTTAAGTATGCTATTAAGGTTTTTTTGCCAAGATTTTTACCAATTACGGTTATCGTTGCGGCATTTGTAGCAGGACTCGCCATTAAGAAAACAAGTAATGCTCCCGGTGATAATCCTTTTAATAAAAGTACAGCAGCTATTGGCACAGATGAAGTTGCGCAGATGTATAAAGGTATTGAAACCGCTAATATTACTAGTATTCCCACAATCCTGTCGAGATGATATTCGGTAAAAAAGTTATTTGGTACAATTACGGTAATTAATGCTGCGAGAAGAAGCCCAACTACCAACCATTTTGCAATGTCGGCGACCATTTCGATAAAGGCATAGTTAAATAGTGCTTTTAGACTAAACTTTTGCTTTGTGTTTCCCGCATCATTAGCATGAGGGTTTGTTTTGCCTTTTTCTATTTTGTTGGTTAAAAAGCCACCAAATACGCCGGTAACAAAAGCTACAATAGGGCGTAGTAGCGCAAAAGGTAATCCCAGCATCGACCATGTTACCAATATTGAATCAACACCTGTTTGTGGTGTTGATATTAAAAAAGAAACTGACGAGCCTTTCGACGCACCGTTTTTATATAGTGAAATACCGGCAGGCAGCACCCCACATGAGCATAGTGGCAATGGCACACCGAGCAAACTTGCATTAACTACTGATGCGGTATTGCTTTTCCCTAAATATTTAGACATTAAATTGGGAGGCACTACAACTTTCAGGATTCCTGCAAATAGAAAACCCAAGAGTAAAAAAGGAGCCATCTCTGACGTAAGTGAATAAAGTGCCTGAAAATATGTATTTATATATTGCATGATAAAAAACTAAATTCAAAATGGAACAAAATTATATTTAATGATTTATTATTGATAAAGGAATACGAATTTATGAATTATTTAACAAAGTACAGCTAATAATTGAATTGAGGTACTGACAAATGTGTATGACAAATTACCTTAATCAGGGTAGATATTTGTTATGATATTAGGAAAAATATAGATGGTCAACATTGTTTTATAAATTATTATACATGGTAATTTTACCGATAGACTTTTGTGCTTATCGGTTTGAATATGCTGTATTTGGCATTTTGAAATGTTTCTTTTTCAAACTACCATCAATTTTATTTATATCTAACAGTTTCATTTTTAGTGCTACCAGCCAAGTGATGTTTATTTTTTGGTTTGGAACGTTTTTATTTTTGCTGTAAGAATTTTACAAGTTTTTCAGGATTTTGTCTATTATCCTAAAATCCTGTAATTATGATTTTTGGTCTATGGATTTGATAAAGAATGGAGTAATGCCCCATAGCAATTGCTCTTGTTTTAGGAAAATCTGTTATCTTTCCAATTTTAGGATGTTTCTTTAATAATATAGGTCGTGCTCTTATTGATAAGTTCAGTTTTTTAGAATAGTTTTTATTCTTATTTCGCTTATCCCAATAATCAAAAATATGATCTCTTTGCCATTTAGCAGTTTGAGTCCAGAAAATTACTAACTCATCCATTTCTTATCGACTTCTTTCAATTCGGTTTCCGAAATAAGTTTTCCTTGTTTAATATCCTTTTCACTCATCATTAACATTTCTGCTTGATACGAATTCAAAGTGAGATTATCTTCTGTTTGCGTTAAATTAAAAATAGCATCAATAGTATTCAATAACTGTTCATTTCTAGTTATTAATATTCTGTCTATCAATCTGTTTTTAACGTTATCTAAAGTTGTCATAGTCAAATAGCTTATTATTTTCACAAAAATCGTGTTATTTTTTGATTTTTCCAAATGTTGAGCAACAGCTTCGTAAATTTTACCTTGAAATTGTTAGTACTGCGGCAGCGGTTGGAGTGATAGCTTGTTGAAATGGCTGATGATTTTTTTGTTGTCCGGTGGAGGCGGAGGGACGTAGCCACCGCACGGCATACAAAAAACAGCAGGCATAAGACAACTTTAACGTAAAAAGCGTTAAGCCGCCAAAATAAAAAACAGCATTCTAATTATCCGATTCTATGAATGAAAATACCTTGTCCATATCAATGGTTTTGCCTGCTTTAATTTGCAATGCGTCGGCGGGAATGTGCTTCTTACAGTACTTTATGTGGTTATTCCAAATGTGCTCAATGTACCAATCGGGTTCCTTACCCCAGCGAAGATCGGTATTTTTGCGCATAAAGAAAAACCTGCTGTCGAGAGTTAAAAACAACTTTTTGTCCATCAGTTTATTAGTGCTGTCGCTATAAAAAGCGAAGATCCCTTCGGCAATAACAATGTCATTTTTGGCAATCTCTTCGATAATGGTTTTCTCGTAGTGAGTAAAATTGATGGAAGAAGGGCTCTCCCAATCGGTGTGATCTTTGATTAGCGGTATTTTTTCGTTGGGAAAGGCATAGTCATCCTGACAAAGTACAGTAACATTTTTATTAGAATAATGATTCTTAATCATCTGAGCAAGCCTCGATTTTCCAGCATTGCTAATACCTCCTATCCCAATAACCATGGTGCTATTTTAGTTTAGGATAATTACCCATTTTATTTATAATTAACTTAGTATTAA
>CAZGWS010000291.1:0-3670 GCA_964528805.1 uncultured Lentimicrobiaceae bacterium
CCCATAAAAAATCACTAAATTAACTGCTACGGAATTTTACTGGTAACTGTAAAGTCATCTATTTTATGGTGACGGATAAAAACAATATAGAGGTATTGGCTTTTATAAAACAGTTTCACAACAGAAAGTACTGTCGATTGCATTTGCGAAAAACCTGAAAATGGGTACAGATGTCCATCGAATAACTTCAATAAATTCTGTTACCGACCCAACTGTAGATACTTCAACGAAAAACGTTTCGGCAGGTTTGCCGTAGAAACACCACGACCAAACTGATATACAAACAGATAAGCAAAACCTGAATAAGGAATAATTTATTAATGCTTATAACTAAATTTTATCATGAGAAACTTAACTACAATGTGTCGTTTGTTGTTCAAATCAATTTGCACTGAAATGAAAACTCCTATTAATGCAAATGTGAAATCGCCAAAGATCGTCTTGGTTCTTTTCTTACTACTTGGGTTTGTTGATTGGGGTCAAGCACAGACTAGGCAAACCGTTTTGTACGTAGATGCCAGTTATACCGGTAGTACAGCCTCTGATGGCACTGAAACACATCCGTTTACTACAATACGTGCCGCACTTGATTATAGAGGCAATGTGATGGGTTTGGGTGGTATGGTTTCAGATGAAGAGATTGTAGTTAAAGCTGGCACCTATGCACCAGATGTTCCACATATGATTTTTATAACAGCATCAAATGGGGGAAAAGACAACCATAGATTCACTTTGCGTGCAGATGAAAACGTGTTTATAGACGGTACCAACTTGCACATTCAAAAGTTCGCAGCTTTGATTACCGTAACCGGAGGTGCTGAAAACGCTACGGTTAAAGGGTTCAAACTCAAGGGCTTGAGAAACAATCAAAGCCTTGACTCAATTATTGACGGTGTTTTAGTGAAAGACACCAAATTTGGTATTCAGGTGGCCAATACAGTTAAGAATGTAACAATTACAGACAACGAAATATATGACCTGTCATGGACCTCTGAAGTTGATCCAATGAAAAACAGGTTAGATTTTACGGCCAGTGAGATCGCAATACTCAAAACAGCCCAAGGTGGTGATAACTCGGGTGCGATCAATGTTACGGGAACCGCTTTGGTGCCCATTACGAATTTGGTGATCAAAAACAATTATATCCATAATATTATACCTGGTTGGACAGAAGCTATTCAGGTAAATGGAAATGTTGATGGTTTTGAAGTTTCCAACAACACTATAAACGAAGTTCAGAATATTGGAATTGTAGCGGCTGGCCATTATGATTGGGTGCTGAGAATTGACGGAGCTACGGTTACACCCAACCTAAATTATGCTCGCAATGGTGTAATCAGAAATAATAAAGTAACTAGTTGTAGATCGCCAATAGCCGCTGCAGCAGGTATTTACTGTGATGGTTCTCAAAACGTTATTGTAGAGAACAATGAAGCTTCTGATGGTCAGGTAGGATTTTCGATAGGTAATGAAAATCACAATGTAAATTCTGGTGGGCATACGCTTAGAAACAATATTTCGTCCAATAATTCATGGGTGGGTATCATTTTGGGAGTGCCTTCAAATGCTTTAGGTAGTTTTATTGATGGTATTACCGTAACGGGTAATACTGTTTTTAGAAACGGCGGCGTTATCGATACGTATTTGGGTGATATGGGAGCTTCAGAGTTGGTTATTCAAAAAAATGTTAAAAATGTGTCTATAAAGAATAATATATTTTACGCTACCAATCATGATGTTTTGGTTTCGTTCACAATGCCATTTGATGCTGAAATGGTCTCGTTTGTAAATACAATTTCTTTTGATTACAATCTGTATTTCACCAATTCAACCGAAACCACCCCTGTGGCGGTTTTTGATTGGTCCCAACTTGGATCAGGGTATGATTTTTATGGTTCGTTTGATTGGTATAGGATCAATCGTACAGATCAAGATGTGAATTCAAGTTTTGTCAACCCTGATTTTGTTGATATAGCATCACCAATACTTGATTTAAACTTACAGGCCGCCTCGCCTGCGATAAATGCCGGTGATCCAAATTATGTTATTGCTACAGGTGAAACCGATTTTTATGGTAACAATAGAATTGAACAATCGATAATTGATATTGGGGCTTATGAATCAGGTGCTGTGGCCGCAGGTGATGAAGCAGCATCCATTGATGGTGTGAAAAGTGCCAGTGAAAATTATAATGCATTACAAACAGGAGTGACACAAGGTGTTTGGAAAAACATATATGCATATGACGATAATAACTTTATTTATGTGTATGCTGAATATGTGGGCGATTTACCTGAATATTCGATTTATGTAAACACAAATTCAAGCACTGGTTTTCAAGAAACATGGGTAGAGAAATCTGATTATTATGTAGACGGTACGCTTAATTTATTGAACACCTATGATAGCAACGAAAATAGTTCGTGGCCTTTTGTGGCCGATAATAGCGTAATGACGGTCAGGTTTGTTCAAACAGGCGGAACCATAGAAGGACGTATTCCTAAAGATGTTATGGGTATTGGCAATACAGGTACTATAGGTTTGGGCATTATCGGTTATACTGAAAATTGGCCAACTTCTGTTGGGTCTATTCCCCTTGATAATAATTCAATGGTCTTTATGTCACTAGATGGTGGCTCTGAAGCGGGTAGTTTATCTGTTGACGGGTACAAGAGTCCAGTAGAAAACTACCAGCCTTTGATAACAGGGGTTGTAAATAGCTCATTTAGTTCTATATACGGGTATGTTGATAGTGAATACATATATCTATATGCTGATATTGCAACGGCAAATCTTTCGGAATATAATGTTTATGTTAATACAAACAGTGCTACGGGCTTTCAATATCTATGGACCGATAAGTCTGATTATTTTTTGGATGCCAACTATAATGTGCTCAATGAATATACTAGCGGTGGTACTACAGGATGGCCATTTGTACAATCACCACATTCGACGGGAGTTGAATTTATTATGACCCCAACAGCAATAGAAGGTAAGATCCTTAAATCACTTTTGGGCTTAGGAAGTTCTGGAACCATTGGAATTGGGTTAGAAGGCCACACAAAGAATTGGGACAATAGTCTTGGTGGGGTGCCTGTAAATGGAAATATGGTATACCTCTCTTTAGGAGAGAACATAAATGTTTCCGATGCATTAGAAACCTCAAAAGCAGTTTTTGATATAGCATTGAAAGTTGATCCAAACCCAGCTGTTGATGTTCTCAATATCAACTATTTAATGAAAGTTGATGGTCCGGTAATCATTGAGTTGATTGGGTTGGATGGTAGAAAACAATATTCTGACGAGTTGTATTTGGAAGCTGGAAATAAAAGCCAGAAAATACCACTCGATAATTTCAATAAGGGCATGTATATTTTACGAGTGAAAACACCTTTAAAAATCGAGACAAAAAAAATAATACTGAATTAGGGCACTCTTTTAGATCGAGAATTTCATAAAACCATTTGCCTATTCGGCAGATGGTTTTTGTTGTAAAAACATATGCCAGCCAAGACTGTCTTGTTGAAAGTGTTTTTTGAGCCTGTTACAGCCTTTTTCTGATTACGCCCAGCTATCTATCTTTTGGAAAGTACAGCAGTCTAATGTCATCTCTAAAACTCAATAACCCCGTTATCTTTTTTCTTGTCCTTTTTGTTTTTCTTTCCCT
>CAZGWS010000292.1:0-3636 GCA_964528805.1 uncultured Lentimicrobiaceae bacterium
TAAAGAGGAGCCACAGCGTATATCAAACCTATGGGATAATACAAAATATACTAAAAAATTGCTAAAAAAAGAAAACTTTGAAATAGGTAACAGCACAACACCTATTATACCCATTTTGGTGGGTGAGGATATAGAAACATATAAGCTGGCAAGTTTGCTGCTTAAAAACGGACTTTATGTAAACCCAATTGTTCATCCGGCAGTAGAAAAAGGAAAAGCAATGCTGCGGTTTTCCATAATGGCAACTCATACAAAAAACCAGATAGAAAATGCAGTTGAAATATTGATAAAAAGCCGTAAACACCTTTTAAGTAAAGCTAATAAAACTGTATAACTATGAAAAATATTGAAATAAAAGAAATACATACCAAATCAGACCTAAATAAATTTATATCTGTCCCTGATAATCTTTACAAAGGGAATAAATACAGAGTTCCCCAGTTACATTCGTTTGAAAAACAAAGTTTGGATAAGCAAAAAAATCCTGCTTTCGACTTCTGCGATGCTAAATATTGGTTAGCATACAAAGGAAATAAAATTGTAGGTAGGATTGCAGGAATTATAAATCATAAATCAAACGATATATGGAATGAAAAATTCATGCGATTTGGCTGGATTGATTTTATTGATGACATTAACGTTTCAAAAGCACTACTGCAAACAGTTGAAAACTGGGCAAAATCAAAGGGGTTGGATGCTGTTCACGGACCATTGGGTTTTACAGATATGGATCTAGAGGGAATGCTTGTGGATGGATTTAACGAATTAGGCACTCAAGCAACCATATATAATTTTCCGTACTACCCTTTACATCTTGAAAAACTTGGATACAAAAAAGATGTTGACTGGATACAACATGAAATAAAAGTACCCGAAAAAGTGCCTGAAAGAGTTACCAGAATAACTGATTTGGTATTAAAAAAATATGACCTACGGATATTAGATGCCAAAAAGGCAAAAGATTTATTACCATATGCCGGAAAAATGTTCAAAACATTAAATATGGCATTTGAAAATCTTTATGGATATGTTCCGCTAACCGATAAGCAGATTAAAAAATACACAAAAGACTATTTTTCAATGATAGATACCAAGTATGTGTGTTTTGTTTTAGATAATAATGATGATGTTGTAGGCTTCGGGATTTCTGTTTTGTCACTTTCAAAAGCACTTCAAAAAGCAAAAGGCAAATTGTTTCCGATAGGTTTTGTTTATATACTAAAAGCATTAAAACAAAACGATACTGTTGACATGCTACTGCAAGGTGTTAAACCTGAATATGAGAAAAAGGGTGTAACGGCAATTTTTTATAATAAGTTAATGCAAGCATATATTGATAATGGAGTTAAATTTGCAATAACTAGTCATATATTAGAAAGCAATAAAAAATCGCATCAAATGTTCGACTCATATGATACTCGCCAGCATTTGCGCCGTAGAATTTACTTAAAACAAATTAACTAATACCAAAAAAGTGAAAAAGATACTAATAACAGGAGCCAGTGGATTTATTGGAAGCTTTTTGGTTAAACACGCACTTAAACAAGGCTTAAAAGTTTATGCAGGAGTGCGAGAAAGCAGCAATTTAAGCAATCTGAAAGACCCTCGTATTAATTTCTTTAAAACTAGTTTTGACAATAAACACATTCTAAAACAAAGATTAGTTCTATCAGGTAAATTTGATTATATTATTCATAATGCAGGAGTAACAAAAACATGCAATACTAAACTGTTTGATGTTGTAAACTACGAGTACACAAAAAATCTTATTGAATCATTATATGAAACAAATTTAATACCCGAAAAATTTATTTACATAAGTAGTTTAGCTGCTTTTGGACCCGGTACTGAAAAACCTATAGTGCCTATTAGCAATTTATCTGAGCCTCAACCAGTATCGCAATATGGTATCAGCAAATTAAAGTCGGAAAAGTTTATTAAATCGCAACTTAAATTTCCTTATATAATTTTACGTCCAACAGGCGTTTATGGCCCGGGCGAAAAAGATTATTTTGTAATGTACAAAAGCATTAAAAGAGGTTTTGAAACATACATTGGCACAATGGAGCAATACCTATCTTTTATATATGTTAAAGATTTAGCAAAGTTAGTGTTTCTCACTCTATCATCAAATATCGTTGAGAAATCGTATTTCGTAAGCGATCTCAAAGATTATTCTTCTATTGAATTTAACAAAATTGTAAAAAATGAATTGAACAAGAAAACTATAACGCTGATATTACCGAAGGCGATTGTTAAAATAATTGCTCAAATAAGCGAGAATTTATCATGTTTCTTTATGAAGAAACCTCCAACGCTAAACAGCGAAAAATTCAAAGAAATATCGCAAAAAAACTGGCTGTGCGATAGTAATGATTTGGTAGTAGATTTTGGTTTTAAACCCGAATATAACTTACAAACAGGAATAAAAGAGACAATTGCATGGTATAAAAAAGAAAACTTGTTATGAGGCTTTTTGTAATAATTAGCATATTGTTAATTTTCTCCACAGAATTATTTTCTCAGGATGAAGACTATCCTATTCCTCCAAAAACCAATGAGCTGTTATTTTATATTCAACGAAACCATAATGCAAATACAATAATTTACGATGCAAATTTTGATGGTTATGGGAATCTGGTTCAAGACAAACCCATTAATGTTTACTGGGTAAGATACGATGAAAACGGGCAAAAAATGAAACTCCGAACCATTGAAAAATGGTATGCTTATGGTGTTGAATGTTCGAAAAGTAAAGACGATACTTGTTTTAAGGTTGAGTTGGCTGCAAATAGTAAAAAGGAGTTTAAACTACTTCAAACTGCACCAAATAAAGCTGTTTTAACCACGTCAATAAATGGGAAATTATCGGTATTGGAGCATATGTACATTTTTGCTGATAATACCGGTATTTGGCCCAAGGTAAAATATATTGATGTTTTTGGTTACGATATTGCCTCAGGAGAAAATACATTTCAAAAAATTGTAATTGAATAATATGAAATTTATACGATTTACCGGCAAGAATATTATTGTAAACTTACTTATAGTATTTTTATATTTAATATGGAATACATACGTTGGGGGTATAAAAAACGAACATATAACTTTAGTAATAATATGGTTGTTGGCATATTATATTAGTGATAAGTCTCGACGATTTATTCTTGGTTTTTCCGGATTTATTGTTTTTTGGATTATTTACGATTCAATGCGTTTAGTGCCAAATTATCAGGTATCAACGGTTCATATACAGGAGCCTTACAATATTGAAAAAGCTTTGTTTGGAATAAATTATCAGGGTATTCTGCACACTCCTAATGAATATTTTTCATTGGTCAACAATAAATTTCTTGATTTTTTATCAGGGTTTTTCTACATTAACTGGATGCCAGTACCCATTGGGTTTGGTGTGTATTTATATTTAGTTAACAAACGCCTTTTTATTGAATACTCAATTGCCTTTTTACTGGTTAATTTACTAGGGTTTACTATTTATTATTTATATCCGGCTGCACCTCCCTGGTATGTCAAAATTTACGGATTTGACCTGCATATTGGGGTACAAGGTAACAGTGCTGGATTAATACGGTTTGACGAACTTATCGGGTTACCGATATTTGAAGGAATTTATAA
>CAZGWS010000293.1:0-3633 GCA_964528805.1 uncultured Lentimicrobiaceae bacterium
CTTGATCTTTCAAATTATAAACTATCCCTTTGTTATTTCTGTAGTATATTTTTGGCCTGGTGGGCATATCGTTATAATAATATGGAATTTCAGTATAGCTCACTGGTTCAAAATCAAACGATACGGCTTGTGCAGTTATTATAGAGTATTCCTTATCATTAGCAACAGGATTGCCTGTTGCCACAATAAAGCCATCAGCATTTATAGCAATGCTACTTACATCAAAATTCTCAAATGTAGGGCCACCGTCACCGGGAGGAGTACTTTGCCAATAGATATCATTCCATGTTTGAGAAGTTATCACACGCCCTGTTTTAGTGCGGGCTAATATTTCACTTTCACTTAAAAATACTATTTGTTCCAAAGTGTTAGGTGCTTCGATACCGGTTGGAGAGATTTGTTCCCAGTTAGTTCCTCCATCGGTAGTGTGCAACATATAACCGCCAAATCCATATTCTGTTCCACCAACTAACCAGCCTTCATCAGAACTTGAAAAGAAAACATCATTATTAATAGTTTCGTTTGTTAGTCCGAGAGTACTTAAATCAACAATTTCCCATTTGGCATCCAGTAAGCTAATGCGAACCGTATCAGAACTAACAACAGACCCCCCAATTATATCATTTACAACCAGTTCGTGGTCGCCATGTGTGGCAGATGCTGTATTCCAGTATAGTACCCATGGCTCTTCAGTAAGGCTACCAATAAGATTTCCATTGTCATAAAAATCTAACCGGGTAGGTGTTGGTCCGGTTGTTCTTGCAGATAATTCAATGGTAGATTCAATTGGTAACCAGTCACCATCCGTAGGAGATTCAAAAAACACCCCGGTTTCCATTGGCTCATCATCAAGATGCATTAAATTTTGCTCAAATAAATAAAAATTCTTTTTCCATTCTTCCTCAAAAAAAAACACATCCACTTTTATCCCAACCTCCGATTTAACGCCTACATTATAATCCAGACTCCAATTATCAGTTCCCGCATATAATTTGGCATCAAGCGATGAGTATGCAGTAACATTTGTAAATGGTCCGGCAACTCCATAGAGCATAAGACTAATTTCAGGACCTACATTTGCCTCAATAGAAGCTGACATATCCAATTGTGGAGGATAATAATCGAAAGTAAAAGTTTTATCTTTTATAGTCTCCCACCCATTATCTGAAGTATATTTTGAACCCAGTCTGCCATTAAAAGATTCGGATGCCCCAGCACTAAAATTTGCCGTAACACTTCCATCAACTTCCATAAACAATTCAATTTTTGGGATAAAAACTATCGGAACAGGTCCAATGGTAAATGTCCATGGTTCGAAATAGAATGTGGCAAACGGAATACGTTTAGTTAATGTTGCACCATGCTCTGAAGTTACATTGATACTGGCACTTTGATTTATCTCTACTCCTGACTGAAAAAGATCTACGTTAACTTCAGGAGGGGCGCATATTATACAATATGACCATGCGAAGTCGAAGAAAATTTCAATATCTAATTGAGTGTTTCCATTAACGGTTATTTTATTGTCTCCACTTCCAAAATCCTGATTATACTCCAAATCAAACACCGTAAAGTCTGTATTTTTTAGTGTTTTAAGTTTAACCCCTTCAGCAAGTTTCATGTGTGCTATCTGGCTGGTTTTCAGCTTACCACTATTAAACTCAATACTTCCTTGCAGTATTGCTTCAGTAAGTCCTGCGGGTTCAGTAGTAATTACTGTTTCACCCTTTGCTGGTTGAATACTTTTAATTTTTCGCAAATATCCGTATTGCGATAATTTTGAAGCACTATCTACCAGAATATCACCAACTTTAAAATTTTTGGTAATATCAGTTTCAGAATTAAAGGTAAAAGTAAAGTTTGTTGTATCTATTTTGCTAATTGCATTACGTGTTTTAATATCTAATACCTTAGTATTTTCAGCAATAATAACTCCTGTTGTCGGTTCCGGATTGGGCTTAGGGTCATTTTTTTTCTTTTTGCAGGCAAAAGGAACAGTTAAAATGCTGATTGCGAGTATTAAAATAAATAATTGTTTCATAATTTAAAATATTATTAATAGATAAATTTATGGTCGGGAAGAAGTATTTCCATAATCACCATATCTTTTTGGCCAGCCTTTATCAGACAGCCCTGTTCCATCACCTTGAAATGAAAAAACCCCGGCTTTGGTTACAACAATAATATCGCCATTACGGTTTATTGTAAGATTATGGAATTCGTCATTACAAAGTTCGCATCCCCAGTATTGTTCCCATACATAAATACCATCAGGAGCAACCGATGCAAGGATTTTGGAAATATTTTCATAAGTAATATTATTATCCTGACTTAATACCGGGGCTTTTGAAACAAGGCCTTCATATTGCCAGCCGGCCTTAACTTCTGATGTCCAAACTATTCCACCTTCGTTTATTTTCTCTACAAATTCGTAAGCAGCATAACAATCACCATTGGCATCAACAGTTACATCGGAAATAATCTGAGGAAGGGAAGTTGCTGTTCGCCAGTTTTCAACTCCTTGCTGATTTACTGAAAATACGTATTGTGTACTATTGTTTTCCATTCCGAAAATAAGGTTGCCGTTATCATCAATTGCAAAATCTTTGATTCGTGGTGCTCCACCACCTACTGAATAATCTTCGGGTGCCAGCCATGACCACTGTTTAGTTACGGTATTTCCTTCATCAACATAATTAATAATTGCAAAATCAGAGTTGTCAACTTCTACAAATATTCCAAGATAAATATTGTTGCCTTTAATGCTTATGGCATTTGGATAAGTTATGGTATCGTTATCTGAGTATTTAATTTTTGTTTCCCAGATTTTATTTCCAGAGTGGTCAAATGCCATCAAGGAGTTATTACAACCAAAAATACCACCATCTTCAAACTTAATTGTATAAATTTTTTCAGAAGTTAAGGATAGGGTGTTATATCCTCCGGGAGCATCGGCTGTCCATAGTTCAGACCCATCAATTGCGCTTCTACAAACAAGGTTATTTTCAACAATATAAAAAAGTTTGTTCTCAAAATATATTAATCGAGATAAAGGGAAAGCACTTTCTTTAATAGTCCAAATCTCATTTCCCTCAGCATCAAGTTTAATTATTTGTCCACCATACTGAACATCGGCAGCAACGTAAATATTAGATGATTCATCAATTGCCGGAACACTGTTAAAAAGAGAAAAAGCCATAACTGTTTCAAAATCGTACGACCAATTAAGTCTGTCTGTCTGATTATCATCTGCATTAGGGAGCAGTCCTTTATCGCAAGATTGAAGTAAAAAAACTACTACTAATAATAATAATGTTTTTGTGTATGTCATTAGTTTCATTGTTTAATTTTTTCCCCATTTTGCTCAGAGGGATAAATCTTTTAAGGAGATGGCTGTTTCGTTGGAGATTTATCGCCTGTCTGCACGTAGTCGTTTGGCAAAGGCAGCCAGGTAAAAATCGCGAAAATTTTCCTCTTAATAACAATTATGTACTATCTACTTGAAGTATTTCCATTGTTTTGATACACTCTTGGCCAAGGTGCATTCTGTATTTTGGAACCATCACCTTGAACACAACTTACATACAAATCACCAACAACAACCATATTACCTTCATTTGTTAAAAGAGGATA
>CAZGWS010000294.1:0-3627 GCA_964528805.1 uncultured Lentimicrobiaceae bacterium
TTGAGAAAATTTAAACAGAAATAAAAAATTCTACATGATATTTGGATGATTATTTATTACCACCTCCCTTACTATACTGAATCAGCTTTAAAATTCAAATATCATCTACAATAGTAAGTTATGTACTTAGTTAATTTAGTAAACTGGTTTTACAGCGATCATAAATATAAATGACTATTAACCTATCGCAGGTTACTCTCGATTTTGTCGTTTGTAGGTTAACTTCATAAACCGTGTCATTCCGACCAACGGGACGACTGCATGGACGCAGAAGGTAGGGCAATGCAGGAGCTATTGCCGAGGAATCTTGAGTCTAAGTACAACTTGAGCATTAAGATTTCTCCCGCTAGTCGAAATGACAACCCATTTAAAGTTTGACCTGTGGTTTGTTAATAGGCATGTAAAAATATAACTATGTCTCTAATATTTCTGAAATTGATAAGTGAAGATAACAATGGAAACACCCATACTAGTAATATTTGTAGATGCATATCCATATGCTGATTCTGAACCGTTAGCTAAGAAATTAAAAGCATTAACGTACAAAAAAGTCACGCCTGGGGTGGGATACAGTATTAATGTAAAAGCAGAGATTTTTGCAAAATTAAAACCGGATGAGGTAGGTTACTTTTGTGAGTGGATCTATAACAAAGAAAAGGTGCATAAATGGATGACTCCACTCGTTGTACAAATACTTACATTGATTGGTTCTATCAATAATTTCTCAAATAGAGTAATTCATAAATTAGTACGGATGGTAATCAAAGAGCCAATTTATGCAATCCCGTTTGATATTTTGCCTTATCTGAAAAATGCTGGCGCAACAGCCTATGAAGATACCTTTAAAAAACCAACATTTTTAACTAAACTAAACTTTACAAGAGTGTTATACAGTAAAGTTGGTGTTAATGATGAAAAAGTATTTAAAGAAGCAAAGGCGGTATTAAAGAGAGACACACCTAAGAAGTTGTTCGTTAGTACTGCGGAATTAGATGGAATTATGCATTATTATGGAAAAGGGTCTGAAGAATATAATAAACAAATTAAGTTGATTGATAAACATATAATTGAACTCGTTAGAGAATTTAATGAAATTCATGGAGCAGAGAGTCAGTATTTTATTTTTTCTGATCATGGCATGGCAAATGTAGATGAAGGTGTATTGTTTGATATAAGAAAAGTATTAGGGAAGCCAGGGAAAAACGCTTATTCTTACTTTATTGACGCTACATTTTTTAGAGTTTGGTTGAATAATAAAGAGCTTAAAGCCAAATTGGTTGATGCTTTTGATACAGTTAAACAGGGACATGTATTAGATGAGAAAGAACGAAATCAATATGGGCTGAATAATATTGAACATGGCGACGTAATTTTTCTTCTCGATGAAGGAAAGATGTTTTCACCCTCATTTTTTGGAAATACTATTTGCAAGGCAATGCATGGATATGATCCAGTCCTTGAGAGTCAGCAGGGAACGATAATAAGCAGTTTCAAAATTAATGAAGAAGTGGTTAATGCTTACCAAATACATGATTTAGTCATGGCAAGTGAAACTGCTTGATTTTGAACAGGAACGTTAATTTACAGTGACTAATATAAATACCTTGATCGAGTATGCCTACCCTGAAGAGATTATAGGTGTAGTTAATGAGTTTGTAGATATTGTAAATGATGTATTTAACAAGCAAAAATCAGGAGTCTTGTTAGTTGGAAGTGCGGCTCGTGGTGAGTTATGCTGGGAGTATTCCCACAAAAAATTGCATATGTATAGCGATATAGAGTTTCTGGTTGCTGTTGATTACAAAGAAAATAGTTTGATAAATAATCTAAAACAACAGGTTGCTGACATAGAATCCAAGTGCCATTATGGAGAAGCATTTCATATAGATTACACAGTTATACCCTGGCCAAAACTACAAAAGGTTGATAAAAAGTTTTTTGTTTTTGAAAGTAAGCAGTGCGGAATAGACTTAGGTAATCAATCTGTAAGCGATTGTCTTCCAGAGATTAATCGATCCAACTTAAACTGGAAAGAACTTAACGAGGTATTACTGCATAGAATGAATTCTATGCTACATGCTATTCCATTATCGTTATTTGATTCCACTATATCAGAAATAGAAAGTCGTACATTTGCGCTTAATTTAGCAAAGAATACATTAGACCTGACTACATGGTTACATCCCTATGAAGCAGATAGATTGATAGCGGGATTTAATGCACGTACAGATTCCTGGAAACATGGTTATCTTGAGCAGAGTCAGTTAGGTAACTATTTTTCAGAGGCTGATGTTGAATATTTAGACTTTTGCCTCTCTTTACGAAAATCACCTTCCACTCAGGTAGATACTGTTTATATGTTGGGTCAGACATTGTTACTTTACAAAAAAGGTATTTCCTATTGTAAGGTTATGAACGCAATAGATGAAAAGAAGAGTATCAGTGAGGTTCTGCCAAGCATTAAATTGTTTGATGAATATCGTTTTAGGCAAAGGGTTTCTCAAGGTATTTCACTGTTTTTGAATATTTCAAAGACTGGAGTTATTAAGTTTTTAAGAAATATATTTTGTGTGAGAAAAGGTGTAGCTACAAGTTTTAGTTTATATATGTTATCAGCAGCATACAGCTATACTAAGGACGAACAAACGGAACAATCAAATTTAAATAAAGCAGGTATTGAACTATTTAAATTAACGCGATGTAGAGAAATAGAGGAAGAAGGTTTTGTGAAAAAGTGGGTAAAATTACGTGATTGTTTTAAAAAGTATCAAGATATTTCTCATAATTATTAAATAATATTTAGGTATGTTTGGATCATCTCAAGTTAGTCCTTTACAAAGTGGGTTCACCGCTTTTTTGTTACTGATAGTCGGTCTGTTTTTTATAGGGCTGCTTAAATCCCCCAATCGTGGATATCTATTGAGCTTGTTTTTCTCAGCGTTCCTAGTACGGGTATTATTTGTATATATTATTTATTACTATCTTATTGGTGCTGGCGGGGATGGGTTTGCTTTTATAGATGACCGTACCTATGACAAAGCCGGTTCAAGAATTGCCGCAGCTCTGCGTGCCGGAAAAGATGGTTATGAATTACATTCATGGCAGCAGAACCCAGGCTATTTTCTTTTTAATGGCTGGTTTTATTCTCTTTTGGGCAGAGATACCTTAAGTGCTCGTATGGTAAACGTACTGTTATCATCACTGACTGTTATTTTGATTTATGAAACAGTGAGGATATTGTTTGAGACTCGCGTTGCAAAAATAGCAGGGTTATTGGCAGCTTTCATGCCGGGTATGGTGTATTGGGGGGCATTGCAATTTAAGGATATAGCATTGGTGTTTGTTATGATCTACACCATCTATTTATTAGTGGCAAAAAAAGATCAAAAAATCACAGTATTATCAATACTGGCAATAATGCTTTCTCTATTTGTGATGTGGTTTTTACGGAAGGATTTTACCTTGCCATACATTGGCATCATTTTGCTATGGCTAACATTACGTTATACCGGTTTAGATAGCTGGTTCGAAAACTTGCGACAGCGTGGTTTTTCTGGAATAGCTGCGGTTGTAATACTTATACTTGGAAGTGGTATGTTAATTGGGCTTGCAAGTACTGAGGCGGGA
>CAZGWS010000295.1:0-2259 GCA_964528805.1 uncultured Lentimicrobiaceae bacterium
GGTTCGTCACACATTATTATTGCTGGTTCATTAATTAATGCTCTTGCTATGGCAACTCTTTGTTGTTCCCCACCAGATAATTTACTGACAAGTTTTTCTGCATGATCTTTTATACCAAGTAAACTTAAATTATCCAAAGCTTTTGCTCTTATTTCTTCTTTACTTTTTTTACCTAATTTTAATGCTGGTAACATAATATTATCAATTGCTGAAAATTCGGGAAGTAAATAATGAAACTGAAATACAAAGCCAATATTCTCGTTTCTAAAAGCTGCCAATTCATTTTGAGATTTCCCAACTAAATTCACACCGTTTAAATATAGATCTCCTGTAAAATCGGTATCCATGGTAGAAAGCACATACAGGAGTGTTGATTTTCCGGAACCCGATTTTCCTATCAAGGAAAGAAATTCTCCTTTTTTTACATCAAATGAAATATTTTTTAAGACCTGAAATGTTTTAGGTTCATGAAAATATTTACTAATATTCTTAACAGATAATGCTAGATCTTTCATATTTATCCTCTTATTATTTCAACCGGATCTACCTTAGAAGCCTTCTTTGAAGGAAGGTAACCGGCTATGATCGTTATTAATATACCAGCAACGAATGCAATAAGATAATCCAGTTTATTAAACACCATTGGCAATGTATCCATATTACCTACCTCAAAAGGAATCATACTAACTATTGATGCAATTCCAAACCCCAAAGCAACACCTGTAAAACCTCCTATAAACCCAATAATAATAGCTTGAGTAAGGAAAATCTGAACGACATCATTACCATCAAAACCCAAAGCTTTTAAAATTGCTATTTCTTTGATCTTCTCATTTACAGTCATGTTCATTATGTTGTATATTCCAAATCCTGCGACTATAATTATTGTAAGTGAAACGGCAATTGCTATTAATTTTCTTAGTGAATTAGCAGCAACTAACTGGCTACTTGATTCTTGCCAGCTTTCAACTTTATATGGGATACCTGCTCTGATTGTAGAAGCTACCTCAGTTGCTTTGTTGTAATCAGGAATGTTTATTTGAATATCTGTTGCATAACTCCTGTTTTTAGATAACAATTGTATTGCAGATGATTTTTTTATGAATCCTTTTGAATCGTCAACATTTGGAGATCCTGTTTCGACAAGGCATACTATTTTATAATTTTTTATGATATTATCAGTAGTTATTACAGTGATATTATCATTGAGTTTTAGACTTAATTTTTTTGCTAAACCTGTACCAAGAATTATATTATTATTGCTATAATTCAAATTATCCCAATTACCATATTTTACGTATTGTTTCATTTGAAACATTTTGTCTTCATTCTCTACATCAATCCCTGAAATTATACCACTTAGTTTTGTAGATCCACTTTGAAATGTACCACTTATGTTAATTTGAGAAGTAATTGCAGAGAGTTGTTTATTGGTTTTTAGTTTTTTAACAATTTCTTCTGCATTTTTTATGCCTTCAGTATATTGTATTGCTTTAGCATTTCTTACATGAACTAGTTTGGTTTCACTGTCTTGTATAAGATTAGGAATTTCTGTATCAACATCATTATACACTCTAATATGCGCTAAAGTACTAAATGACATTTCAGTTTGTGATTTATTGACACCTCCCATGAATCCGTTCATAAAAATATACATCGATACACCAAATGTTACACTCAAAATAGCAACAATAACCTGCTTTTTTCTCGAAGTAAGGTGTGCCAGAGCTATTTTTAGATTTGTTTTACTAACCATAGGGTTTATTTATTTTGTGGTAAAATAATAGTAGTATTCTTATCTATACCTTTTATAACTTCTACCCAATCATTATTTTTAACTCCTATTTCTATTTCTATTTCTTTTTTGTTATCCAATAGCACCTTATTTTCATTAATTAGATATTGTACAGGGATCACTAAAGCATTTTTTCTTTCTTCAGCGATGATATTAGCCTGTACTTGCGTACCGGAACGAAGGGTTGGTATATCTTTTGTAAAATTGACTTCAATAACAAATGATTGTTCCTTATCATCAAATGCAGGGTAAATTTTTGATACTATTGCTTCATAAGTTTGCTTAGTATCTGTATTTAATTCAAGTATAACAACCTGATCCAATTTTATTAAATTTATATCTTCTTCTGCTATATAAAGTTTAGTTATCAGTTTACCACCGCCAATTCTTGCCAGCATTTCACCTTTTTTTGTCAACTCACCGGTATTTTTAGAAATTTCTAAGACAATACCATTCAAAGAACT
>CAZGWS010000295.1:2359-3623 GCA_964528805.1 uncultured Lentimicrobiaceae bacterium
CCTTCTGCATTAGCAGTTACCCAATATTCATCAGAATAAGCAACATAACCACTGGCAAATACAGCATCCGTTATATCCATAACTATTGGTTTGGTCATTTCTTTTTTACTGCAACTGGTAACAAAAAATACAATAAAAAATATAGCTATTATTTTAAATGGAAATCGTTTCGTTTTCATAATTTATTGTTGTCTTGATAAAAGTTTAGAATAGTAGGTATATAGCGAAGAAAGACTATTAAGGTAATTATTCTCAGCTTTTAAATAATCTTCAAAAGACTTGTAATAACTGTCTATACCTATTATCCCTTCTTTATATTTATTGTATGAAAAATCAGCATTTTGTTTAAAAAGTTCATGATTTTGTTTTGATAATTTAAGTTGCTCTAAGCTATTTTCATAATCTGTTAATAGTTGATTATCTTTCATTTTTGATTTCATGTTTTCTGTCTCTAAAACTTGCTCATTGATTTGTTGATTTACTTTTGCAATTTTCAAATTTCCTTTATTAGCATAACTATTGAAAATAGGTATCGAAAGATTTAATCCAATATAATTGTATGGTTTCCAAGCATTATCATCAAATGCAACTACAAAATCATCTTTAAATTGTTGATATCCAAAGTATCCACTTGTGCTGAGTTTGGGATAAAAAGATGCTCGTTTGGTCTTGATATCTATTTCAGATTGTTGCAGTTGAAGATTATATATTTCTAAATTTTTATCTGGATTTAATTCCTTTAATTCTATAAATGAAACATTTGTAAGTTTTAGGTCTTCTGTAATTTGAAGAATATCTTCTAACTGTAATCCCATTAGTATTTTTAACTCCGTGTAATATTGATGAAGCACCATTTCATTACTTATGATAGTTTGCCTAATGTTATTAGCAGATATTTTAGATAAATTTACAGACGCTAAATCTATAATTCCTTCCTTATATCTTTGCTCTGTAATTGATAAAATACTGTCAGCAACATTCAGATTTTTTTGATTATTAGCAATTGACTGTGTTGTGATTTGAATAGCCGAATAGTAAAGTGCAGTTTGTTCTATTATCTTTTGCTTAAACGCTTCAGTTTGTGCATTTTGTATGTCTTGGTTTATTTCAGAAATTTTTGTCTTGAAAAAGTATGACATATCCAATAAATCCATATTAGCTGAGATACCGGCATTATAAATATATTTAGTTCCAAACTCAACAATAACCTTTTCACCAGGTAGCCCAACAATTTCTCCTGGCAAAGCAGAAGATTGTAAATCAA
>CAZGWS010000296.1:0-3610 GCA_964528805.1 uncultured Lentimicrobiaceae bacterium
CAGCGGGTTCGTTTTTTCCAACACTTCTGTGGCGCCGGTGATTTGCGGGCGTTAGCTATTAAAATATCTGACAAATATGCGTCCTACAGATGCTTAAAAAGCATTGTTCAACTAAACCAACTAGAGGAAAAATTATGATCAAAAAAGCTGTATTATTATTGCTAACGTTAATAAGTTTTAATGTTTTTTCTTTTGATATTGATGAAAGCATTACAGGCTCTTGGTTTGATCAAAACAACTCAGGCCAAGGAATTAATATTGAGATTTTGTCAGGAAATAGAATACTTGTTTATTGGTATGCATATGATAGTGGTCAACCACTATGGTTAACTGGAGTTGGAACTTATCAGGGTGATACAGCAGACATTGAACTTTCTCAATTCGATGGAAGCGAGTTTGGTATCAATCACAGAACAAATTTGGTTTCAAGCAAAGTTTTTGGTTCCTTAACTATTAGTTTTGACTCTTGCGATACTGGCAATATGGTATACAACTCCACGCTAGGATTTGGAAGTGGTTCAATTAATTTAAATCGCCTTACAGTTGTCTCTGGGTTGTCATGCACAGATCAGTCAACACCTTCTAGTCAGAATGTTATTGATATAAATGATCTTAGAGTTGCACTAAGAAATTGTAGTTTAAGTGGTGACGTTCTTGACTGTGAATATAGTATTACTAGTTTAGTTGGAGATACAAGTGTATCAGTTGTAACTGGTATTGGAACACGTGTAAATATTAATGGTATGGTTTATGAAGACAGCAATGCACGTGTTGGTACAGGTGGGTTTGCGGTGAGAGAACCACTAACAAAGGGGATACCAGTAATTTTCAGAATAACATTTAAAAATATACCAGAATTAGCTAAAAATATTGACCTGTTCAAAATTGAATTCATTAATCATGGTGGCCCCGACGTTAATATAGACTTCTTTAACGTACCTATTGTTAACAAATAACTAGTTAATCAATAATAAAATCATAATTAAGCTCTTGTGTAGTATTCAAATAGCTAACAAAACGTTGCAGCTGACCCAAAAAGCGTCCTTTGTTTTGTGCATTACGCTGCGCTTCATTGTTGCACAAAACAAAGGCCACTTTTTGGTCACCTGAACTTAGCGTTATAAGGCTACCATTCATCAATTTCGCCAATCCCAAGATGCACAGATTTATCTTTTATATTGTAAACAGTAAGCATAAAACCTTCTTCTGGGTAGTCTTGCATTATTTTCAACTCATCTGGTAATTCTTCTAAAAGAGACTTTAGCTCCTTAACAGTCGTTCCTTTTGGCTTTCCTTCCTTTCCTTTGTAAAATTTTTCATCTATATTCATAATCTCTCTCGCTAAAAGCCTTATAACAATACGTTGCAGCTGAAAACCGACAGCGCGGTTCGTTTAATACCATTTTCCTGTTATCAGGAAGATGGTTGTTTAATAAAGTTCAGCGTTAGCTGTGTCGGTTTCATCTGAACTATGTCGTTATAGAAGAGCATCTGTAGCAAGTAGTTGCAAAATAAAAATTAAGGAAAGCATATGAAATATCTTGATAAATTAATGTTACTTGTAATTTTCACTTTAACTGGATGTGCGAGTAATACAGCCATCAACCATATTCCAGTCCATGAAAATAATACTCCTCGTAAACTAGTTGTGTTTCTCGATGGAACAGCTAATGATGAAGGAAGTCATACTAATATTGCAAAACTTCATAATTTAACTACATTGCAAGGTAAGACACATATTAGTACCTCATATATAAAAGGAGTTGGTACTGATGGAGAGGTTCTAGGAATGATTACTGGTCGAGGTATTGCTAAGGATGTTCGTGAAGCATATATGTATCTTGCAGAAAATTATAATCATAATAGAAGGGATGAAGTTTATATTTTTGGTTTTAGTCGAGGAGCTTATGCTGCACGAATACTTTCTGCATTAATAAATGTAGCTGGGATACAAAATATTCAAGGTATTCCTGAAAAGGAAAGAAAAGAGTATATCAAAAAAATATATAAAGCTTACAAAAGTAAAGGAAAAAATATTCTTGATAGACGCCAAGATGTAATGAATATAACTGGGGTTGTATATGTTCCTGTGAAGATTGAATTTTTGGGTCTTTGGGATACTGTAGAAGCTTTAGGGTGGCCAGATTATGAAGAAGACATTGTATTGGAAAACCCACGATATGCCGATCAATTATGCAACATAAGAAAAGCAGCTCACGCTGTATCAATTGATGATGATAGAGCTAGGATTTTTACTCCGATTCTCCTCACTCGCAGTTATTTAGTAGAGCAATGTGCAATGGAAATAGATATTAATGAGGTGGTTGATGAAGTATGGTTCTCAGGTGCCCATTCAGATGTTGGGGGTGGATATAATGATACGAATATTGATGGCGTATCTCTTAATTGGATGCTCAAGAAGATAGAACGCTATCATTTAGTTCCAGATGGTACTAGAGTATATGCCGACTTTAAAGGAAAAACACATGACCCAGAGAGTGGAGCGTTTGGATTAATTTACCGCAAACGTAATCGTAATCTTCCTTTATATACCAATGGCACGGAGTATAATCATAAAAGACTAAAGATTCATCAATCAGTATTAGATAGACTTTCTGAAATTCCAGTACAAAAATATGAATCGAAATGGTTCAAGTCGGATAAATACAAGGATTGTTTTCAGGTTATAGAGAATGGTTATGATTATCTTGAAGAGAGAAATTGCTTCGATATAATTCCTTATTAACTTTGTATAGACTTAAAGTGTAAAGCCTATAACAATCGCATGCACAGGGACTGCCGTAAGCGTCACGGTTTTTGCAAAAAGACGCAAAAAACCGTGCCACTCACGGCAGCCCGTGATGCGGGCGTTATGCTTTAATGCCTCCGTAGGAGAAAAACTTGAAACCAAAGGTTTATATTGAAACATCAATTCCAAGTTATCTAACTGCTTGGCGTAGTCGAGATTTGATAACTGCTGGAAATCAGGAAACTACAAAAGACTGGTGGGAACGTCGAAACGATTTTGATTTATACATTTCCGTATTTGTTCTTGAAGAAGTGTCAGAAGGCGATAAAAAAGCATCTAAAGAACGACTTAAAGCATTAGATGGCATACCTGAAATCGAAATTACTGAACAAGTTGAAGCGGTTGCTAAACGTTTGATTACACAAGCTTCTCTTCCTTCTAAAGCGTATCTTGACGCCTTACATATTGCAACTGCTGCACTTGGTGGGATGGACTATCTTCTTACTTGGAACTGTAGACATATTGCAAATCCTGCGTTTAGGTGGAAAATAGAAGCTGTTATCCGTTCTTTTAATTATGAACCACCTATTATTTGTACGCCACTAGAGCTATTGGAAGTATAAAATGAATGAAGACCCTATTATCAAAAATATCCACCGAATTCGTGTTGAATATGCAGAACGTTATGGCAATGATTTACATCGTATTTTTGAGGCTGCACGAAAAAAACAAGGGGTTGATGGAAGGCGCGTTGTTTCAGCAATTCCTAAACCCTTGCTTAATCAGCATATAGGAGAGAATACAGCATAACCAGGCGTTGCAGCTGACCCGAAAAGCGTCCTTTGTTTTGTGCATTACGCT
>CAZGWS010000297.1:0-3607 GCA_964528805.1 uncultured Lentimicrobiaceae bacterium
TCCGCTAAATATACCTGCAACAAGACCTATTAGCACTAAGATTAGAATAATTGTTGTTGTCATTTTCATATTTTTAAAAATCAAGGCTTAAAGATAAATAGTAAATGGGTTGGCGCACTTTGTAATCGTCAACACCCCACGATACGTCTCCTCTTATAAAATAGCCCATAACTGTTGCTCTGGCACCAAAGCCAAAACCTCCAACAATAGGCTCTTTTTGCACTTCAACAGAGATGTGCATAGGTCCGCTATTAATATATTTTGTGAACAGTGAATTTTTATGTGAATAAGGATTTGAGCCGGTCCATGCCGTGCCAATGTCACCAAAGCCCACAACCTGAAAACTGCGCAAAAACCCTGAGCTGATTGGTGTTTTGGAAAGATATTGAAATACAGGAAATCGGAGTTCTGAATTTATTACAATAAAGCTTGTGCCGTTTCTTATATTCTGATCAAAGCCCCTCATGTTTGTAGCAAGGGTTTGGTATGAGTAGTTTTGATTATAATCGATGGGGGTATCGGTATTAAATTTAGGAAATAGCCAATTATCAACACCACCCATATAATAAATTAGCTTATCGCTACCAAGCGAAGTACTTCCGGCAATGCGATTTGCCCAAATAAACGACCTGTGGATTTTATAGTAATTTCTGAAATCGAAACCTAATACAATAAGATTATTCCCATTGCTGTTAACCAATTGATGATATTCGGCAAAAAATTTATAGCGTGTACCCGAATATAGGTTTATCCCAAGGGGTCGTGTGTTGTCAAAAACCAGTTCACCTTTTACGCCAACCCAGTTTTTATAAATTATTGGCTTCTCAAGGTTAGCTTGGTCGGTGGCAAGAGTTACGTACATATCGTTTCGGTACATTCCGGTTCCCCTTATGCTAAGGGCTTCATTAAACGGCCATTTAAGTATATAAAAAGCTTCATGCGAATGAACTCTCATTATTGTGTATCCATTACTGCCTTCAAGTGTGTTTCGATGTAAAACAATTTCTTTATCTAATCTTTTTTTCAAATCAGAGTAACTAAAAATGTACTCATTATTAATCAAATTTAAGTTCAAACGTACTCCACCAACAATTCGATGGTCTTCCATTAGATCGTTCATGCCAACTTGGAAAAACATGTTAAATCCAGGGTTCAAGTAAATAGGTCCACCACCACCTGTAAATGGTTGGTAGCTATAGTTTATATACGTAAAATCTACTTGAGAAACAAGATCGTTAATGGAGTATGATACATTGTAATTCAGTCTTTTTGGGATAGTAAATCCACTTTCGCCGTTAGTAGTAGCTAAGCCATTGGTGTTAAACCTATAATTGTTATTTTCCGAATCTGTTATTCCACTACCGGGAGCTGCAACTACCTCTTCACCTTTTTCGTTTGTATAGACCATTAAAAATCTTTTAAACTTTGGTTTCATGGCAACAGTTTTTGTTGGCGCACCATTTTTTTGACGGGTTTCTTTCTTTAATTTATCAGCTATCTTAATATTATAGGCAGCGATGCGCTGTAACATATATTTTGTTGTATCCAATAATAATTCCTTAACCTCAACGTAAGGCAGGGCATCTTCAACATATATTTTATACAAGTTATCGTTAAAAACCACAGTAGTTTTTTTACCATCTTTATAGTTTACAAAATGGCTGAATATATCACGTGAGTAGTTTGTAATTGCTTTTTTATGAATAAAGTAGCGATAATGTATTGTTGTATCAACTGAGCTTACCGTGCTGTCAATTTTAGCAAGATATGAGTTATAAATACCGGTTTCGTCACTTAAATAACTTATTGTATTATATCCGTACGGCTCTGGCATTTTTTCATCAGCAAGTGGTGTATTTGTTATTCGTTTTAATATTTTTTTTCGGTTTGCATAGTCATAAACAAATAAATCGAAATGCTTTGGAACGCCAACAATCAACTTAGGTTCTTTTCCAATTGTGTCGTTATTGCGATTTGAGCTAAATACAATGCGGCTTGAATTATTAATAAATTTTGGCGATAACTCTGAGTAGATATCATCAGTAATTTTAAAAAATGAACTAGCTGCAATATTATATACAAACAAATCCGATTGCCCATTTTGCACAGCTGACATCACCAGCATTTGCCCATTGTCAGAAAATCCAAAATCGGTTATTTTCTGCACATTGTAAATAATTTGTTTTGTAAATTTTTTATCTTCAACATTATATCTGTAAAGCCATGGCATTCCTTTGTCTTCAATAATAAATGCCAATAATTTCCCTGTGGGATGCCATGCCAGCAGAGGGTACGAGTAATCTGTTTTAGTATCTATTGTTACTCCCCTTTTAAATATTTTTTTCTTCTTTCCTGTTTCAGTATTGTAAAGATAAATTTTATACTTACCAAATTCGTTAGTAGTGTATGCCATAAGTTTACCATACGGACTAATTTGCGGCTGACCGTATCGAATATCATCCTTATATTTTATTTTAAAAAGATTTTGTGGCATATTTTCATTTTTTGAGTATTGTAAATACTCAGCACTGTAATAATCGTACCATTGTTTTGTCAATTCCTTAAATGACAAGCCTGTAACATACATAAATCCTTTATCGATACTATTACTCATACTGGTCATATGGATAATATTACTTACAGTTGCCTTTCCGTATTGTTGTGCAATAAATCTCCAGAGTGAATGCCCGGCATAAATGGCATCTTCCCCTGTTAAGTTGTTAACTTTACTGTATCGACCTGATAGAATTCCATCACGAACACGGTTATCAAACTCAACACTCCAATCGTCACCAAGCCACGAAATAATGCCCACTTTGTACCAGTCGGGTAGAGAGAAAAAGGTTGATGTTTTTACTTGCTTACCCATAGAGCCGCCAAACATCATTTGGTTAAAAAGTACCTGTGCAATACCGTCTCTAATTTGTTTTTCAAAATTAACATGATTGCCATTAAAGTATATAAACACCTTAGAACCAATAATATGAGTAATGCCACCAACATTGTAATCTTCGTTAGTCATTAGTCCGATGTTGCTTTGTTTAAGATCGGTTAAGTTGTTAAAAACAATAAACTGAATTTTTTTATCGAGCATACTTTCAAGTTTTGCCTCGATAAGTGGAATTTGTTTTGTGGCATATCTTGCCGTGTATTGTGCCAACTCTTTTCCATTCAGATAAAAGTACGTATCAATATCACGGAATTTGTAATAAGTCCAGTGAAAATCGTTGTATTGAACTCTGTTTTTTCCAAATGTTTGGTTTGACCCATTATAGAATTGTGGGAACACAAAAATGGGTAATAACATAATTATTGTTATCACAATCCACTTGTACAATGGATAAGAATAAAACTGCTTATTTGTATTTGTAATATTGATAATAATCGTTGATTTTGCAAAATGCTAAATTAGTACAAAATTTGAGCCATAACAAAATGTGAAATTAAGCTTATTGATTAATAAGCAGGAATATTCTTCATTTTACTTTATTTTGTTGGTTAATGTTGTTAATTTTACTCAAGGCAAAAGTTACTATTACACACCTTCTACGGTATAAAACTTTGCTCCAAAAACAGGTTCAGATAAATTTGAATTAATCAGGTTAAA
>CAZGWS010000298.1:0-3599 GCA_964528805.1 uncultured Lentimicrobiaceae bacterium
TCCAATCAGAGGCAGCGTGTGCATTAGAATATACGGTCACCCCAAATAATAAAAATGTTGTAAAAAATGAAATTGATAAATTTTTCATAGTCATACTCCTAAAGAATTTTAAAAATAAATGAATAAGAAATCGATTACATTGTTTTCTTGACTAAAACAATATCAACTCTCAATAACATAACAAATGGAAAAATACCTTTGTTATCGGTAATTTTTACTTTACACAACTGATAAAAAATTTCTATGTAATCAATGAGAATGAAAAAACTGTTTGAAAAATTCAAAATGATGGGGATAAAATATAAAATCAATGATTGAGCCTATATTATTCAAAGACGAAGAACCCGCTTAAAATAAGTTCCATCAACTGGAATAGGATTTTTGTCCTTCCTGTGATACTTGTAAGAAATTTTCATTACTACCTTGCTAAGGGCTACTGGATTAAATGTTTCGTACATGTAATCCACAAAATTCGGAGACCTTCGCCAAGCCTACTGATTATTTTTTTGAAGTGCTATGCTAAAATCTGTGAGCAACTGATTTTTCTGGGTTAAAAAGAATATTCAAAAAATTCATAACAAGCTTCTAACTGCGTACGTAATTTACCTCAATTAATAAATAACTTTATGACCAGCCAATCACAGCCGATCACTCTAAGAATGGCGTTACCTTTTTGTTTGTTATTGGGTATTTTACTGGTCTCGGAAGTCATCGGTATTTACATAGGTCAATCATTTTTAGCAAATGAAGGCTTTAAAGGTTACTGGCTTCTAAACCGGATTGTAATACCTTTTATTGTTGTATACCTGTTGGCGATTCCCTTAAAAAACCTATATCTTTCTAAACCGCAACTATCGCTGATTAGTCCTTATTTTATTGGCTTTTGTGTACTGGCTTTGATTAGTTTGTCGGTCTATTTACAGTTCTTTGCTGAAAATTATTTGCAATATTATCGAAATGGTCGGTCGCTGGAAATATTGCATGAAATTAATCGTTTTCAGCGATTTGCCATTTTTACCGCGTCAACCATTATCGGCTGGGAATTACTTTATCGGGGATTTATTTTAGGCGGGGGGCAATATTGCTTAACCAAACATTTACATGTTGAGGCTTCCGTCGCCACGTTTATTATGGCGGTTATTGTCTGTATTTGTGAAGTTACATTCCATCTAAATAAGCCTATATTTGAATCATTAGGCATGGTTATCACATCCCCTTTGCTGTGCTATTTAACCATAAAAACACGGAGTTTATGGCCAGCGATGGTGATTCATTTAATGATCGAGTTTATTTTTGGTTTTAGTGCTTATGTTTATAGTGTTAATTAATTTTTTTTCTACTATCAATGACTGGCATTGTAAAATAAAAGGTAGAACCAGAGCCAAATTCGGACTCCAGCCATATTTGACCGCCATGCCCTTCTACTATTCGTTTACAAACAGCTAGTCCTATCCCTGTCCCAGAATATTCTTCCTTACTATGTAGACGTTTAAAAATCACAAAAATACGTTCAAAATACTCAGATTCGATACCAATACCATTATCCTGAATAGAGAATTGCCACATGTTGTCTATTTTTTGACAGTCGATATTGATCTTGCATTCTCTATCTTCCTGACGATACTTAATCGCATTTAAAATCAGGTTTTGAAACAGCTGTTGTATTTGTGAATGATCTGCCAAAATTTTTGGAAATGATGCCGAATAACTCAGCAATACATTGTTTTCCTCAATAATAATTTTCAGCCCTAAAACAATGTCTTTTATAACTTGTGTAATATCTACCGGTTTAAGAATTTGCTTGGTTTTTCCAACACGCGAAAAAGACAGCAAATCCTGAATCAATGTTTGCATTCTATTGGCACCATCAACAGCATAGCCAATAAACTCACTCGCATCATCATCCAGCTTATCTTTATAACGCCGTTCTAATAACTGGGTGTAACTGGATACCATGCGTAGAGGTTCCTGTAAATCATGTGATGCTATATAAGCAAACTGCTCTAACTCTGTATTCGATCGTTCAAGCTCTTGGGTGTAATCGAGTAATTTTAATTCATCGGTTTTTCTTTGTGTAATATCCAGACAAATACCGATAAAACTTTTATAGATATTATTTTCATGATGAGGCACGCCTATTTCACGTATCCACCGATAAACACCATCATGCCTCAACAGTCGGTATTCTTGATCAAAGCTTTTTTGATACATCATTGCTTTGTGATATTGCTTCGTCACTCGTTGCTTATCATCAGGATGAATTTTTAAACTGTCCCACTCATAAGCTAGTTCTTGATCCAATGTATGCCCCATAAAGTCTAACCATGTCTCATTGAACATAATAGGTTTATAATGGCTATCGAGCATCCACATCATGACAGGAGCTGTATTTACAAACGTGCTAAATAATAGCTCTCTGGACTTTATTTCATTTTCCAATATTTTTTGCTGGCTAATATCACGTAAAAACCCAGTATATCGAGTCTCGTTACTCAGCAAGGCCTCTGTAACGTCTAAATCCAAAGGAAATGTTGAACCATTTTTACGCAAACCAATAACTTCTCGCTTTTTGCCAATAATATTTTTTAAACCCATTTGTTTATATTTCTTTAAATACCCATCGTGCTGCCCATGAAAAGGTTCTGGCATTAGTATATTAATGTTTTTATTCAGTACTTCTTTTTCCTGATAACCAAACATTGCTTCAGCACTAGGATTAAAAGATTGAATACGTCCTTTATCATTGATAGTGATAATGCCGTCAATCGCATGATCAATAATCGATTTAATTTTAGTCTTTTCTTCAACTAATGAGAGTGTTGTTTTCTCTAAACGAGTAAAGGTTTGAACATAATCAAGCAAAAGCCCCATGCCCGGTAGCAGATAGGCAAAAATCTTTAGAAAATGGGCGATATTAAAGTCATTATCAAACAGGGCTTTTGAACCAAAAGCCATGTGTATTTCCACAATAATTTCTGGCACCATACTTAACAATAATGCCTGACTAAAAGTTGAAGGGTATATTTTATTAAATTTAACAATTAAAGGAATGCAAACAAATGCATATAAAACAAGTGGGCCGACATCCCAAGGTCGAGTAATAAACGCATCAGGAAAAATGGTTTCGGGTAAATTTTGACTGGTCGCACAATAATGAATAATAACGTAAGCAAGAACAATAAAGAGTAAGCTGATAGAGATAACAAAATTAAAACCTGCTTTCTTACTTAACTGGGGATTCAATAGAAATATTGAAACTCCCGAAATAATAATTAACGCATTAAAGGTCCGAGAAATAGCCCAGGTAAAAGGAATGAGTTTTTTGTTGTCCGCAACGGCATCAATTAAACGATCTGCCGCTAAAGTATGGAATGCATCCATACTGCCCGCACAAAGTAATGCGATACATATAACAGGCACAGTAACTTGTTTAGATATATGAAAGTGTACAAGCCCTAAGATGGCAATAATAATGGCAACAGAAAAGGCACTCCACTCCAGGATGGTATGGGTAAACGCCCCTGATAATTTATAAAATAAATCGTCAAGTAAAAGTGATCGCGGTTCGGGTAAGGGTATTGATGTTGAAGAAAAATCAA
>CAZGWS010000299.1:0-2129 GCA_964528805.1 uncultured Lentimicrobiaceae bacterium
TACCATTATCTTAGACATAATAAATGGTAATAGTTGTATTTATTTTAAGGTGAGACAATATGAAACTTCCAATAACAGGTGCTTGCTTATGTGGCGCAGTAAAATATGAAATTCATGCAGAATCCATAGGTGCAGGAAACTGCCATTGCCGAACCTGCCAAAGAGCAGCTGGAGCCGCCTATATGCCCGCATTTTTTGTTCCCTATGACAGTCTTATAATAACAGGCACATACAGAGAATACGCGAGTATTTCAGAGAGTGGGAACACTATTCATAGAGGATTTTGTCCTAATTGCGGAACTACACTTTTCGGAAGAAATTCCGTGACTAAAAAGTTTCGTCCCGTTAATGCCGCCACCTTAGATGACCCAAGCATCTACCATCCGAATATGGATTTCTGGGTATCTGACGCTCAACCGTGGGACACTATGAATCCTGATCTAACAAAATTTGATAAGAACTTTTTGCATTTTTAGAACTATTTACGCCCGTTTTATCTTGTAAAAAATATTTATACAAAATCAAAAAACGGCTCGTGCTTGCTATACAATGAAAAAATAGTGCACCTAACTGTAAAACACTCAAAATACGGATGATATAATCTAACTATACAGGTTTATATCAACCACGTATTATTAGAATTGTTTAGCCCCTTATAGTAAATTAGCGTATGAATTAAAAAATCAAACCTTTAGAGATTGATTAAATCACTACATTAATTAGTCACAATTAATGCTTAAAACGTATAAGGTTTAGGGAGTTTTTTTATGGATTTATCAAAAGTTGGATATAGCTTTCTTATTATATTAGCGCTAACGCTTGACTTTGGTTTTTTTTGGGGCGAGTATAATAAATTAGCAAATAATAACTTTCTATTACTGCTTACAGCTGCATTCGTCAATACTCTATGTGTTTATTTTATTTTTCAACGTAATACTAAACCCAAAGAAAAGTTTTCTTTTAAAGGTAGAGAAATTTTATTTGCTACTAGCTTAGTTACATCACTACAATTGTGGTTGGCAATTGTTGTATGGATTATATCTGCAGATTTTGAACTAACAGAGCCTTCTTTTGATAGAATTATTTCATTATCTGGCGGTGCTTTATTGGCTAATGTGATTACCACATGTATTGTGGTTTTAGATGCATTGTTCCATAATGAGAGCACATCAATGTGATTATTTCAGCTGATTCAATCTATATCTACAGAGACTTTGAGTCATCTATATTTCATTTTTCACTTCTTGTATCAAAACACTTTTACCTCATGGCAAATACATGACACTCGACGTTTATTTATCAATTTTTACTCTGATGTTTTTTTCCTTAGGAATTAACCTAATTTCTTTAAAAACGAAGATACCTTATACCGTACTATTAGTGATTGGTGGTTCTTTGTTAGTACCATTATCTAAAATTGAAATATTTTCCTTTGTTACCAGTTTTCAATTGACACCTGAATCGTTATTTTTTGTCTTTCTACCCATCCTTATTTTTGAATCCGCCTATAACATCAACATCCGCAATATAAAGGAAAATAAATTTTCTATCAGCATGCTGGCTATTGTTGGCTTACTCATTTCAACCTTTTTTATTGGTTTTGTCGGTCATTGGTGTTTTCATTTATTAGGCTACGATGTTCCCCTATTAGTCACTTTGTTATTTGGTGCGATTATTTCTGCAACAGACCCTGTTGCAGTTTTATCCTTATTTAAGGACTACGGCGCTCCCCGACGCCTGACCTTAATCTTTGAAGGCGAAAGTCTCTTCAACGATGGTACCGCTTTTGCTGTTTTTTTAGTATTTCTGAGCATTATACAACATGGGTTTCATGGTATTGAGACTGTATTACAAGGCGTTTTCTCATTTACCACCATGATTTTAGGTGGAGGATTTTTTGGCTTATTTATGGGCCTGTTATTTTCTAAACTGATTGAGTGGGTAAAAGGTAATGAACATTTGGAGATCACCTTAACGCTACTGGTAGCTCATTTCACCTTTTTATTTACCGAGCTTATTTCTGAAAAATTAGTTATTTATGATCATCATATCCATTTTTCTTCAATTATTGCTACTCTAGTATCCTCTCTGGTTCTGGGTAACTTTGGCCGCTATAAAATGTCATCTGG
>CAZGWS010000299.1:2229-3597 GCA_964528805.1 uncultured Lentimicrobiaceae bacterium
TGAACTGGCAACATCTGCTTTCTTGGGGTAGCTTACGAGGCGCTATTGCCATCGTTATGGTCATGTTTATACCCAATGATCTTAGCCTTCCTAACTGGAATTACGACTTTACTATCAAGGAATTCATCACAGCCATTACTATTGGTAGTATTTATTTCACGCTCATAATCAAGGCAACAACCATAGGCAAAGTGATTCGCTGGCTCAAAATTGATGAATTATTACCCCATGAAAAAATTAGTTACTTCAAAAGTCAGGCCCTCATATATCAAACCTTAAAAGCAAAAACACTACAACTTTCAGAACATAAAGATATTAGTAATGCTCAGTACCAAGCCTTAACCACTGAATTCCATGCTCTGTACCAACAGGTTTGCCAGCAATGCCAGGACACAAACAAAGACTCAGGTCATGTTGCTGAAAATATGCTTTTGATCTACACCTTGGCAGTCCAAAAAAGTGAATTAAAAGAATTGTTTAGACGGGATGAAATTAATGAAAGTATATACAAAAGAAATTTATCTATTTTAGAAACACAAATAGAACGTGTTGAGCAGGATAAACCACAAGTTGGCTCTCTTAACATCTATTTTGAGGGTTGGATCATTAAATTTAATCACCTTCTTCATCGCCTATTATTCTTACCAGATAGTCTGAGTGAAACTCAAGAACACTATCTGTATTACAGAACACAACACAAGCTCATTACAAAAGTTCTTGAAGAACTAGCGCTAATAAAAAACTCCCCTTTAATTGAAATTTTCGATAGCCCCAAAGCAATACAAAATGCAACCCACATTTATCAACAGTTAGAAAGTAAAAATATTCAACAAATGAAGCATGAGTTGTTATCAAATAAAGATCTTCTGGATGATTTAAATGCACAATCTGCAATAGCATTATTAAATATCACTAAGTCCGATACCTTAAAAGAACTACATGAAAATGAAATCATTTCCAGCAAATTATATATATTGCTTAAGAATAAACTTAATGAAGAACAAATATTTAATCCAGACCCGGACATATTTTATAAAGAATAAATGAAACGTTTTTTTTATTAAATATTTCTCTTTGGCAACAACGTTTTAAACTATATTTATCTGCTGCTTTAATCGGTGCACTAACAGGCGTTTTTATTCTCTATCCAATTTATGATTTTATATTTATTTATGAAATTGAAGGTGATATACATAACCAAATAATTACGGCATTTCGTTACACTTTTACACAATTAAAATCATCATTTTCTGGCGGAACCCCGGATAAAACTCTATTGCTCGCCCAAATTGGTGCTGTATTCAGCCTTATCATTGCGTTATTTTATGAAAGACAGCATTGGCGTATACAAAATATACATCAATTAAG
>CAZGWS010000300.1:0-3571 GCA_964528805.1 uncultured Lentimicrobiaceae bacterium
TGGGATAACCCTTATTGGACAAGATATAAAAACTATGAAACTGACGGAAGAGACCGACTTTATGGTAATGTTGTAATTAACTGGGAATTAACTGACTGGGTTAGTATTATGGGTAGAGCTGCTATTGACACATACTCGGAAATTCAAGAAGAAAGACGCGCAGTAGGTAGCGTAGCTACAAATTTTGGTATTAGCCGTGGTAGTGTACAATCCGGTTACCAAAGATATAATAGAAACTTTATTGAAACTAACTATGATTTAATGGCAAATTTCACTAAAAAGATTACATCTGACCTTCATTTTACAGGTATTCTTGGTACAAACATCCGACGTACAAATATCAACTCCATATTTGCATCTACAAATGGTGGTTTAGTTGTTTCTGATCTTTATGCAATTAACAACTCTCAAAGTGATCCTTTGGCAGCAGTTGAAACAGCAAGTAAAGTTGGTGTTGACGGTTACTATGCAAGTGTATCATTCGGCTGGAAGAATATGCTGTATTTAGATGGAACATACAGATTTGACCACTCCTCTACTTTACCGGTTGATAAAGCAACATATGGTTATCCATCAGTTGCATTAAGTTATATTTTTTCGGAAACTATTGATGCTGACTGGCTGCAATATGGTAAAATAAGACTTAACTATGCCGAAGTTGGTAATAGTGCACCATTTGCCAGTCTTATTGACACTTACTCAAAACCAACCGCTTTTGGTACAACTTTATTTTCGGTACCAAGTACTAAAAATAATAATGAACTGATACCTGAAAGAACGAATAGTCTTGAAGGTGGTCTTGTAATGATGTTCCTAAAAAATCGTTTAGGATTTGACTTCTCTGTATATAAAACCAATACTCATAATCAAATTATGGATGTTGCTGTATCAAGTGCAACAGGTTATACCAGAAAATGGGTAAATGCAGGTGAAATTCAAAATAAAGGTATGGAAATTATCTTAAACGGAACACCAATTTCAACTAAAGACTTTAAATGGGATATTGCTCTTAACTGGAGTAAAAATACAAACGAAGTAATTTCCCTATTTAAAGATGGTAAAAATATGCAACTTCGCAGATTCCAAGGTGGTGTATCAATAAACGCAACTGTAGGACAGCCTGTTGGAACTATTATGGGTACCGATTATGTATATGAAGTTAAAGATGCGGCAGGTAATGTAACTGCTAAGTATGATCAACCAATAGTTGGATCGAATGGCTACTATGAAAAAACAGGGACTTCCGATAATGTAATTGGCGATCAAAATGCTGATTGGAATGGTGGACTATTAAATACATTGACATATAAAAGCTGGTCATTTAGTTTCCTATTCGACTGGCAAAAAGGTGGTGATGTATTCTCACTCGACCAATGGTACGGACAAGGTACTGGTCTTTATGACAATACTGTATATACTAACGACATAGGTAATCCTGTTAGAGATCCCATCGTTCAAAATACTGATGGTTCATACGCTTCTAACAGTGGTGGATTAATACTACCCGGTGTTAAAGAAGACGGAACTCCTAATGATGTTAGAATTCAAGGTAATAACTATAAAGCTGCAGGTTGGGCTCGTAACCCAAATAAAAGATATGTATATGATGCTTCTTATATAAAATTAAGAAATATCACATTATCATACAGTATGCCACAAAGTATGTTGGCAAAAAGCTTTATTCATGGTGTAACATTTAGCCTAACAGCTTCTAATGTTGCAATACTTTTGAAAAATGTACCTTATGCTGATCCTGAAGCAGGCTTAGGTGCCGGTAATTTACAAGGATGGCAAAGTGGTGTTATGCCAACTACACGTAATTTTGGATTTAGTGTTAACCTACAATTTTAAAAAAAACAGATATGAAAAAAATACTTATAATATTAATGACATTCTTAGTTATTGCTTCCTGTACTAAGCTAGAGGACTTAAATAAGAATACAAAGAGTCCTACAGAAGTACCGGGGACAACTCTGTTCTCAAATGCTCAAAAAAATCTTGCCGACCAAATAGCAAGTACAAATGTAAACATGAATGTTTTTAAACTTTGGGCACAATATTGGACAGAAACTACCTATACCGATGAGGCTAACTATGACATCATAAACAGAACCATTGCTGATAATGCATGGCGTGTATGGTACAGAGACGTACTTATGGATTTTAAAGAAGCCGGTAAAATTATTACAGCAACTAAGTATGCCACTGATGCTGAAACAAAAGCAGCGGCAAATCAGCTTGTAATAATAGATATTATGGAAGTTTATACTTATGAAAGAATGGTTACTTTATGGGGTAACATTCCTTATACAGAAGCTTTAGATATAAATAATATTACTCCAGCCTACGACGATGCTTTAACAATTTACAAAGATTTGATCACTCGTATTGATGCAGATATAGTTGCACTTAAGGTTGGTGATGGCAGTTTTGGTGCAGCCGATGTTATATACCATGGTGATGTTTCCAGCTGGGTAAAATTTGCCAACTCACTTAAACTAAAAATGGGTATTACTTTATCAAAAGTTGAACCTTCATTAGCTCAATCAACAATTCAAGAATCAATGGCAGGTGCTTTTACTTCTAATGCTGATAATGCAAATATTGTTTACCTAAGTTCTCCACCAAACACGAATCCTCTTTATGTGGATCTTACTTTAAGTGGCAGACAAGATTTTATTGGAACAACTATTATAACTGATTACATGAATCCGTTAGGTGACCCAAGATTATCTGCTTACTTTACTTTTGCCCCTGATACAAACGTTTATTTGGGCGGAGTTTATGGTGCAAGTAACCCGTATGCTGGCTATTCACACGTTGGATTAAACCTTGCTACCGATCCTACTTTCCCTTGTACAATATTAAGTTATCCTGAAATTGAATTTTATTTAGCTGAAGCTGCTGCAAGAGGACTTACTAATGATACACCGGAAGAGCATTACAATGCTGCTATTACAGCATCTTTTGATTTTTGGGGTATTTCTGATGTTGCAACTTACCTTGCTAAACCCGAGGTTGCTTATTCAACAGCCACAGGCACTTGGGAAGAAAAAATTGCTACTCAGGCATGGATTGCATTCTATAACAACGGATACTTAGGTTGGACTGAGTGGAGACGTTTAGGTTTCCCTAACTTTAACCCTCCTCCGGGAATGACACAAGCTGACATACCAGTACGTTTTACTTATCCTGTGTTTGAACAAACATTAAATCAAGATAACTACTATGCTGCTGATGCTGCAATTGGTGGTGATAAGTTGAGTACTAAACTTTTCTTCTTGAAATAAAAAACAGATTTAGTAAATTTCTACAAAAGAAGCCCTGTTTCACAGTTTGTGAAACAGGGCTTCTTTTTTTGCAACAATAAAAACATCATCCTATTATACGTATCGAAGAATGATATGATAATGTCACGCATTGCAAATGCACGCCAGTATAGGATTGAAGGATAAAAAGCTACAAACCCGTGGCAAGGATTGAAGCGGTAGATAGTTGAAGTGCCATTGTTGTTTTTTGTTAGTAAACGCAGGCTGACGTTAGGAAGCCTGCGGATTACTTACAAAAACAC
>CAZGWS010000301.1:0-3566 GCA_964528805.1 uncultured Lentimicrobiaceae bacterium
TCGAAAGTCTTGTCTTTGACACTTTCTTATCAAAGACTTGAAAATGATGAGTTTTATATTGCAGTCACTAATTATTGAATTAGTGACTTAGCACAAATAGAAAATACTTAACGAATGGTTTATTTTTGTATGAGTAAATTACCAGCTGCCACCGGCACCACCACCTCCAAAGCTTCCACCACCAAAGCCTCCAAAGCCTCCACCGCCACCACCAAAACCGGAGCTTCCACCTGAGAAATTACCCCAACTGCCTGAGCCACCTCCCATCATACTACCCAACATTAAAGCTGTCCAGAGGGAACCTCCGCCTGAGCCACCAATGCCGTGTGATTTACCCCCGTTCTTTCTTATTAATAATATTATAATTATAATGATGAAAAATGGGATAAATGAGAATATTGCAGGTTTTGTAGTGTGTTTTTTGTAACCCTCTGCTGATATTTCGCCCGAAGCCATTTTCATTAGAACGGTGGTTGCCTTGTCGATACCCTCATAATAATTACCATTTTTAAAGTTAGGTATCATCTCATTTTCAACAATTCGTTTTGCAGTAGCGTCAGGTATGGCAGGCTCAAGACCATAGCCCACAGCTATAAACGCTCTACCTCTGCCAGAAGAATTTAATTTTGGTTTTATCAGCATTACTATACCGTTATCAAATTTCTTTTGCCCTACTTTCCACTTTTCGCCAATCTCGTACGCATACATTGAGGGATCGTAGCCGTCGAGTGAGTTTACAGTAACTATTGTAATCTGATTTGAAGTTGTGTCGTTAAAATTAACGAGTTTTTTCTCAAGATTGTTAGCCTGTTGTGGTGTTAATATATGTGCAAAATCGTTTACAAGTCGTGGTGGATTAGGTCTTGTCGGTATATTTTGCCCTAATGCACTTGTGAAGATAATTACAAGTAAAATTAGGGAAATTATTGATAGTTTGTTAGCTTGTATTTGTTTCATTGATGGTCAGTTATTTCATATAATTAAGGTGAGCATTTACCGGTTACTATAATAGATTAAGGTGGTATGCTATTTACCATATGATATTTCATCAGATAATTCATTGATATCATCGATATGATGTGGGAAATGTTTTTTAAGATGAACACCTGCCGATGTAATTCCTTCTGTCAATCCCAAAGCAAATTTACCATCGCTAAATCTGCCTGCTATTGTTGCTTTTATCTCTTCCCAAAAATTAGCGGGTACTTCTTTGTTAATACCTTCATCACCAATAATTGCAAATTTTTTGCTATCAATAGCAAGATAAAAAAGGACGCCGTTGCGGAGGTCGGTTTTATTCATTTTTAGTTTTTTAAATAAATGCGATGCTCTGTCGAGGACTTCACCTTTACACTCATTTTCAATATGAACTCTTATTTCACCTGATGTATCAAGCTCGGCATTTAGAATAGCTTTCTTAATCTCTTGTTTTTCCTCTTTTGAGAAGAAGTTTCTTGCTGAAATTTTCATGAGATAACAGTATTAATTAGCAATATTAGAATTCAACTTTAGGTGCTGTTTCAGCTCCTTTTTGAGCTTGAAAATATGGTTTCTTCTCAAAGGCAAACATATTTGCAAGCATATTTTTTGGAAATAGTTTAATGAAAGTATTATATTTTCGTGCTGATTCATTAAACTTACGTCTTTCGACTGTAATACGATTTTCGGTACCTTCGAGCTGCGATTGCAATTCTAAAAAGTTTTGGTTAGCTTTTAAATCGGGATAACGCTCAACCACAACCATTAATTTTGATAACGCACTACTTAATCCGTCTTGTGCCTGTTGAAAGGCTGCTATTTTTTCAGGAGTAAGATTGCCTGCGTTAATAGTTGTGCTTGTAGCTTTTGCTCGGGCATTTATTACTCCCTCAAGAGTTTCCTTTTCGTGTGTGGCATAGCCTTTTACCGTTGAAACCAAATTTGGAATAAGATCGGCGCGACGCTGATACACATTCTCAACATCCGACCATTGTTTGTCAACTGATTCGCTTAGAGTAACCATACTGTTGTAAGTGCCTTTAAACCAACTATATGTAATAATGCCAATCACAACAATAACTATAATAATTATCCAACTTTTTTTCATTTTATCTGATTTAAGATTAACGGGCTAAAGTAGTTTATTTTTTTTAACTGTAATATTTAGCCACAAATAATTAAATATTTTGGGTTGCGGGAAGATTGAAAGTGCCAATGCAATAGCTGCTAAAAAGTTATATGCCTGCAAATATGCCTATTAATCCTACAATTAATCCAACAGCAATATTAATAGCTTTAATGATAAAAAACCCTTTTCGTGTTTCGGCAAGTAATGGCAAGCTACCATGTCCGTCTTGTACAATTGAGTTTGCAAGTAATATACTAAATGGTAAGCTTCCGGCCGCAAAAAGAAGAAGAAAAATTAAATGAGGTCCCGATTCTGGAATAATGCCAACGAGTACAGCAACTAACAATACGATGAAAATATTATTTCCGATAAGTTTATCAATATTAACAAATTCGCCTAAAACATGTAATATAAGAAGTGTGAAGAAAGTCCATAAGAAAATGCGAACCAAATGTTTCTTAATTATGTGCTCCTTAATATGATCTGATAAAAAATGATCATTAACAGTGAATACCATTAACAGTGAAATGCTTATCACAATAATAAATGTAATCCTAATCCATTCAGGGTCGGCATTCTTTAGGTTTGGCATTGTAAGGAAGTCAATATGGTCAGCATCGCCACCGGTTGCATAAATTATAAACCCAAGTGCAGCCAACAAAATAAGTATTAAAATTGAGCGTAATAAAGTAATATTCTTGAAGTTGGCAATTATGTCTTTGGGCTTAAAGCAAAAGCAGTTGGCTTTTTCATTGTGAACTTCCAAATGCTTGTCAGAATAGTTAATTATTTTATCATCTTTTTTTATGAAAATACTAACAATAAAGCCGGATGCAATGGCAATTAAAAAGATTACAATAGTAAGTACTGTTGCTGTATCGGGGACAATAGAGAACATAAAAAAGGCCTCGTCGCCTGATGTGGCAATCATTGCAGTAGCAAGTGCTGCCGTGCCAATTACGTTATGAATATAAAGCGAAACAGCAGTGTAAGCACCAAGGCAACCGGGTATAACACCAAGTAATGCTGATAGAAGTATTTGCTTCCATGTGCTGTTTTTTAGGTTATTATTCCAAATGCCACGAGAGAAAACGTTGAAATACTCAATAATAAGCATCATTGATAACACAAAAAGTGTAATGGTCGCCGATTGGCTTATTATTGGAATCAATGCACGCATTTTAATATTTATTAAATAGCGAAACTTTCACAAAGCAGTGTTTGCTGCTTTGTGAAAGTTTTAATTTTAGTGAGTAGGTTCTGCTGAAAAACGCATATATTATATATTGTCAATAAGATATAGTTATTATTCTTGCTAAAAGTGCAACGATTTTCTATTGAACTGTATAAAAGACTTACATTTATCCATATCAAAATTTAATATTTTTGGCTGTCAGGAAGCACATAATCTTTGAAACTTATTCATCTTGAAGTATTTCTATACATCTATAATTCACAA
>CAZGWS010000302.1:0-3558 GCA_964528805.1 uncultured Lentimicrobiaceae bacterium
GATATGAACATAAAAAATATCGGTGTAAGTTGAAAGTGAAGTTCTTCAAAAATCCACACTACGCATAGCCCAACCGTTATATCTATATGAATTGTCATTATTTAGTGCCTACAAGAAAACTCATCATTTTCAAGTCTTTGATAAGAAAGCGTTGAAAACAATGTTTTCTTATCAAAGACTAAATATGTAAGTATTAGCATAATTACACTAAAGTTAACTGAAATAGCAGAATAAAAATTCTAATTAATCTCGAAGTAACATTTGCTAAAAACTACGTGTTTTTTGGTATCTGTAATTAGGTATAATGTGCTATTGCACGGATTAAATCATGGCTTTACTTTTGCGGTGATATATGTAAGTAGTAGAATTATAAACTTAAAATTTATTAGATATGAAAAAGAAAATACAAATTTTATTAACATTAGTATTCGTATTGGGGAGTTTTGCATACATGCAAGCCCAAACTTTTGTTGGATCGCAAGCATGCCAGCTATGCCACCCCGATAAATTTACAACTTGGGTTAATTCAGGACACCCTTACAAGTTTTCAATTGTTGTAAACAATCAACCACCGATTTATCCTGATGTTGTTGTAAACTTTGAAGACACATGGATGGCAAATTTAGGTGATGGAACCGTTACATGGAATGATGTTGCAGGAGTAATTGGCGGATTTGGCTGGAAAGCTCGTTTTGTAGGTAAAGATGGTTACGTTGTTGGAACTGCCGGAAGTGCATACGCAACAGGTGTAGGCCATAATCAGTTTAACTTTTACAATGGTGTAAACCATGGTTGGGTTGATTACGACAAAACTAACGAGCATAAAATGTACAACTATTCATGTTTTAAATGCCACACAACAGGTGGAGATACCACAGGAACATGGTTAGCAGGTGTTGAAGGCTTGGGAAACTTTAGCGAAGGCGGAATTGGTTGCGAAAGCTGCCACGGACCAGGTAGTGAGCATGTTGCAGCTCCGAGCACTACTAACATTGACAGAGTTTATGAATTTGCTCATCAAGACAATCCATTGGATGGACTTGAAGTTAATGGTGTTATTCAACATCCAAATCCTGATGGAAACGATGTTAACTTCTTATGCGGAACATGCCATAATCGTGATTATAAGAATCCAATTAATGCATCAGGTGGTTTTATCAGACATCATGAGCAATGGGACGAATTTACTTTTACCAAACATTATGCTCAAGGTTTAACATGCCTAACTTGCCACAATCCTCACAAAAGAACTATTTGGGATGGTGATGGTGTAATACTACAGTGTGCTTCTTGTCATGCCACTCAGGTTGCTACTACAAATCACGTTGGTAATGCAACTTGCATTGACTGCCATATGCCATTTGCAGTAAAATCAGGAACTCAAAGAGGACAAAGCGGATATAAAGCTGACGACCGTTCGCACCTTCTAAAAATTACAGATGATACGGCATCAATGTTTACCTCTGATGGTAAATGGGTAAGAAATGACGAAGGAAGAGAAGCTTCATTAAGCCCTGCTTTCTCTTGTTTAGGTTGCCATAATGACTATCCTAATGATTCTATTCCTGATATGACCTTAGAACAGGCCGTTACTTCAGCAAAAGATATGCACGAATTTACTTCTGTATTTAACCCAAAATCAATTGCTCTTGGTTTATATCCAAACCCCTCAAATGGTATTACAAATATTAGCTTCAACCTTAATAGCGAAAGTAATGTGAATATTAAAGTATTCAACGCTGCCGGACAGTTAGTATATAGTACTAATGAATTACTAAATGCAGGTGAACATTCAGTAATATGGAATAGCACAAGTAATACAGGTTTAGAAATTATTTCGGGTTATTACTTCGTAAAAGTTACATCAGGAACATTAAGTTCAACTCAGAAACTGGTTCTTGTAAGATAAACTAATTCTCCATTGAAAAAAGATTAGTTGTTTAGTTAAGCAAAAGAGGGAGTGTCGTAACTACATTCCCTCTTTATTATTTATTAACGTTAAGATATATTTAAAAAACTCAAGTTTCGCACCCGGAAAACAATAGTGTTTCCATGTGATAAAAGGTAAAAAAAGTAGCATATAAATCTTGTATAATGCGTGATTTTATTGTATTTTTAAAGCTTTAATATAAAAAATACAAATATGCTACCGGACAACGATATTGCTAAAATTCAAGAAATAAAAATACTTTTTCGAGATAGTTGGATACTGCCGGAATTTTTTACAAAATGCCTTGAGCCTTTTAAATTCTCTAAAACATCAAAACTCTTTCTATCAGTTAAAGAAAGTGGTATCACATTTTGAGAGGTTGTGAAAGTATTATTAGTCTTACCATTTATTGACATTAATAATGTCGGCTCATTATTTAGTACCTGCAAGAAAACTCTTCATTTTCAAGTCTTTGATAAGAAAGCGTCAAAGACAAGGCTTTAGAAGTTTTTGCATTCAAGGAGTTTGCGAATTGTAGATTACTGATTCAAAAATGAGAATAACGCAGTATTTGGCGTTTTCTTATCAAAAACTATATAACTTTTCAGGTTGCTGGATGGGTTGATGTTTCTCGTCGCCAAATTTACCGTGATAGAGTGATATGAAAGTGTAGTTGGAAACTACAACTTAGACGGGGGCGTTTAGTATTATTTTTACTAATTTTGAGGCTGCTAAATAATTACGATTTTTTTATTTATTAATAACAATTTATTGTACGATGTTGATTGCAAACTTTTATAGTGTTTCAGGGTTTAGATCAAGTGCAAAGGAAGTTAATGCTACAATTGTATTAAACGCAAAACACAAGGTGTATGATGGGCATTTTGCCGATAATCCTGTGGTCCCCGGTGTTATACAGTTGCAAATTGCGAAAGAGGTGCTTGAGCAGGCGCATAACCGCAGCTTATTTATGGGAAGTATTACTCAGGTAAAATATTTAGTCCCAATAGTTCCTGATGCCAACATAGAGTTATCAATAAGTATTTCGTACCAATTTATTGATGAGAATAAAATAAAAACAAACATTATAGTAAGTTCCGGCGATGTTATTTTTACTAAAGCCAAGATTGTTTTTACTATGTAGCCCCTACAAGAAAACTCATCATTTTCAAGTCTTTGATAAGAAAGTGTCAAAGACAAGACTTTCGAAGTTTTTGAATTCAAGGAGTTTACGAATTGTAAATTACTGATTCAAAAACGAGAATAACTCAGTATTTGGCGTTTTCTTACATAGGGTCTGCTGAGAAAGTCTGATATATACCGTATTTTAGGCGGAAAGGCGAAGATGTATCTTTATACTTCGAGCCGCAGCCAACGAAGAAGACGGTATGTAGCAGGCTAACAATCAGATATAGATATTGATGCTAATAATAACTATTAAAGAAGTTCCACAGCTGTTAATTACTATAGATGCAAGGCTTTTGCAGCAATCTTTTTAAAAACCTTGCATTTTTTATATTTAGCAGTAATGTAATATGCTATTAACGTGTGTGTTATGTGTTTCTCAGCAGACCTTACATATACTATGTAGTTTTGCGGCAGGGAAAGCAGCGGTAGCTTGTTGAAAT
>CAZGWS010000303.1:0-3552 GCA_964528805.1 uncultured Lentimicrobiaceae bacterium
TAATAACTATTTACTTTTATCAGGGAAAGGAGGGATGACCGGGAGTGGTTTGTAGTCCTTTAGCTGTTCTAAAATAACTTCAATAGCTTTATCTAACTGCTGATCGTCGCCGGCATATTCTTTCGCAGGATCGTTATCAATAACAATATCAGGGTCAACGCCATGACCTTCAATTACCCAATTGCCATTTGTGTCAAGGGGTGCAAATTCGGGTTTGCGCAGGTTACCACCATCTATAAATGGCAATGAGCCTCTTATGCCTACTACACCACCCCAAGAGCGTTCTCCGATTAATGTTCCCATTTTTAACGTTTTAAACTGATAAGGGAAAAGATCACCGTCGGAAGCGGAATAGTTGTCAAGTAAAAGTACTTTCGGACCGCGCATCATCTCGGCAGGCTTAGTAGTAATGCCATTGTTTCTCGACATACCATAAAGCACTAATTCGCGTTTTAGCCTTTCGATAATCATTGGTGATACATTGCCACCTCCATTACCGCGATCGTCAATTATTAATGCTTTTTTGTTCAACTGAGGGTAAAAATGTTTTACAAATTCGTTCAAACCCTCAGGACCCATGTCAGGAATGTGAATGTATCCTACTTGTCCGCCGGTTGCCTTGTTTACTTTGTCAATATTGCCCATTACCCAATTATAATAATATAATCCTGATTCGTCAGGAGTTGGTATAATAATTACATCGTGTGCACCTTTTGTAGTTGGTTTTGAGTTAACAGTTAACTCAACTTGTTTATTGGCAGTACCAATAAGTTTAGTGTAAATATTGTCAACATCTTTTAGCGATGCTCCGTTAATTGCTATTATATAATCACCATTGTTTACATCAACACCGACTTCAGTTAACGGTGATCTAGTTTTTTTATCCCAATTTTCGCCTTTGAGTATTTTGTCTATAACAAAATAACCCGATTTATCTTTACTTACTTTAGCACCAAGCAAGCCCATATTTATACGTTTTGGCTTAGGTTTGTCGCCGCCTAACACGTATGCATGTCCAATGCTGAGTTCGCCAATCATTTCGCCAATGAGATAGTTTAAATCGTTACGATTATTTACATAAGGCAGCAGCACAGCGTATTTATCTCTTATCGCCGGCCAATCAAGTCCATGCATATTTGGTGCATAAAAGAAATATCGCATTTGTCTCCATGATTCATTATAAATTTGTGTCCACTCGGCTTTAAGGTTAACCATTACTTTCATATTGCTCAAATCTAAAAAGTCAGTAGGTTTTATCTTACTCGTTGGCAGATTAATTACAGAGTATTTCCCTTTTACAGCTACTAGCATCTTTTTATGATTTGCTGAAATAACATATGAACCAATTTTACCAAGTTCTGTTTCTTTTTGCTTTTTAAGATTAAACATTTTTAAGTTGGCACTACTGCCACTTGAAGCAAATTCATTATAATAGATGTTGCTACCTAATGCATTAATACCCCAATAGTTAGCGGCTTTTATAGGAAGTTTAACAATTCTGTCAATAATTCCGTCAAAATCAATACTTACTGCAATATCATCAGCTTTAGTAACAGCATTTTCTTTTTTACCACTTTTATCACTCTTTACTGTATTATCAGTTTTTTTTACTGCAACCTCGTCATTTTCAGGCTCAAAAGGCGATGGAGTATCTTTTGTAAGTGTTACAAAATAAACACCATTCATATCTCGATAAGCATGATTCCACTCTGTACTGCTGTATATGGGGTTAAAATCACGTGCAGAGGTGAAGAATAAATATTTTCCATTTGTGTCAAACGACGGTGAACTTGCATTGTACCACTCATCAGTAACAGGCTTTGCTTCGCCCGAATTGATATTGTAAACAAAAATGCGACTAACTGTAAACGACTGTGGCATAGTGTAAGCGACCCATCTGCTATCTGGCGACCACGAATAATCGCGAATCTCCCATGCTTTTGATTTGGCAGCAATTACAACTTTTTTAGTATCAATATTAACTATGTTTAGTCGTGCCATTTTATCACCCCACATTAAATTTTTACTGTCGGGCGACCAAATTGGATTATATTTGTATGTATCAGCGTTAAAAGTTATTTGTATGGCGTCTTCCATTCCATTTTGGTTTTGGATATATATCTCATCCTCACCTGTTCTGTCACTAATATATGAAATGTATTTTCCATCGGGCGACCATTCAACATTTCTATCATGAACCCCTGATGATTGTGTAAGGTTACGTGTTATGCCGCTCTTTGCCGGAACGGTAAACACATCACCGCGAGCACCAAATGCAACACGTTTTCCGTCGGGTGATATTGCCCACGACCTAATAAGTTTAGATGCATCTTTAAGTTCATCCCTGCCGGTGGTAAAATCGTTATCAATGTTAACGGTAACTTTTGTTATCGAGCCATCAGAAAACTTATAATTATAAATATATCCACCATTTTCAAATATAATCGACTCATTGCCAAGCGAAGGGAATTTAATATCATAGTTAGTGTAGTTGGTGATTTTAGTGGTAGCTTTTGTGCTAAGATCATAAACAAATAAGTTCATCGTCCTATCACGGTCGCTAAGGAAGTAAATCTTCTCGCCGTGCCACATGGGGAATATATTTTGATTGTCGTTGTTGGTGATATTTACTATTTTCTTTGTATTAAAATCATAAATCCATACATCGTCTGCCATACCGCCTTTGTAGTATTTCCAAGTTCTAAATTCACGAAATACCCTGTTGTAAGCCATCTTTGTTCCATCGCCTGAAAATGAGCACCATCCACCTGAAGGCAAAGGCAATTCTTGAGAAAGACCACCCTTGCGGTTAACTTCAAACAGCTGACCTTTAAATGAGTTAAACGATTGCTTGCGCGATCGAAAAACTATTTCGTTGTTATTTCGCCATGTCATTACAATATTATTAGGACCCATCCTGTCGGAAATATCATCGCGATGCAGAGTAGCTGTGTATGTTATTCGTTGTGGAACACCACCTTTTGAAGGAATAGTATATACTTCGGTGTTTCCATCGTACTGACCTGTAAAGGCAATGGTTTTACCATCAGGTGAGAATCGTGCAAACATCTCATAACCATTAACGTCACTGGTTAATTTGCGGGCTGTTCCTCCGGTAAGTGGTACTTCGTATAAGTCGCCAGCATATGTAAATACAACCTTTTGCCCATGTATGGCAGGAAATCTTAGTAATCTGGCATCGTCTTGAGCTACTAAGCTGATGCTGTATAAAAGCACAAAAACAGTTAATAATTTCTTCATCGATTTAATTTTTATTAATTATTTGAAATTAAGATTTGAAATAAATTTATTTGTCAAAAGTAAGTTTTTTTTCACATATAAAAGTGCTTTACAACAAAAGCAAAAAGATACAGTAATTCTACCGTATCGTTGCAAAAAAACTATGAAAAAATTGTTTGTGTACTTTACTTACACAACCTGTAATTATTTCCTTTGTGGAATTTAGTATTTTCTCTGTGGTTCTTTATAAAGTAATCTTGCATCGTTGACAACTATCTATACACCAAAGGTTGCACAAAGAAAACACTAATT
>CAZGWS010000304.1:0-3540 GCA_964528805.1 uncultured Lentimicrobiaceae bacterium
ATTATCTGCTGATTTCATTGAATACCAATAAGTTTTCTTTAAGATCCAGTTATCTTTTTGTTTATAAATATGATAAGTACTTGGTAACTTACCGATAATTTCAGCATCAACAACACCTGTTTCTTCACCCACTTCGCGTATTGCAGCTTCCCGTGCAGACTCACCAACTTCCACTTTTCCTTTTGGCAAATCCCATATCCCGAAACGTAGTATAAATAGTATTTCCCCACTCTCATTCTTTACTACACCACCTGCTGCCTCAATGTATTTGTACAAGTCGCAAAAGTCGTTGAACATGTCATTCTGAACATACCCGTATAAGTTTATATCACTATCAAATTTATCGCTAATCAACTCTATAACAAATCGTTTAACATCATCAATACCGGTAATTTCGAGGTTTTTAATGTCTTTAGGCGACCTAATCACATTACTTGAAAAATGAATCGCTATTTTGTTAAAATATATTATTGGCATATTTATTTTTTATTTGATTGCTAAATTAATAAATTTGAATGTCTTTTTTAAGTTACTTTGTAGCACAATCGAAAATAAGTTTACTAACATCAAACAAATGAACAAAAACACTAAACAAATTATTTGGCATGCAGCAAATATAATAGTAATATCACTTATTGTATTATTAATAATAGTGCCTGCTGTGTCAATTGCACAAAATCGTAAACCCGATATTAGAAATATGCATAAGGAAGTACCTGACGATCCATATCTTCCAATGTTAGCCAAGGACGTAAAAACATCGCCGGCATACAGTTACAGGGGTAGTAATTTTTTTACTATACAAGTAAACGTAGATGCCAACGGCGACAACATCCTCGGTGATGCCGCCAACGAGCCTTCAATTGCAATTGACCCCACAAATCCTGATAGAATGATAATAGGATGGCGTCAGTTCGACAATGTATTGAGTAACTTCAGGCAAGCAGGCTATGGATATTCACTTGATGGAGGACAAAGTTGGACATTCCCATATTCTCTTGATGCAGGAGTATTTCGTTCCGACCCTGTTTTAGATTGCGATGCAAACGGTAATTTTTATTACAACGCCCTTACTGCTGACAATTATAACAACTTTTGGTGCGATGTATTTAGGATTACTGACGGTGGAACAGACTGGGACGGTGGTGTTTATGCTTATGGAGGAGATAAACAATGGATGCGTATAGATCGTACCGGAGGCATGGGCGATGGAAATATTTATGCATTTTGGAATGCCAGTTATTCTGCATGTATTCCGGGTTCTTATACTCGCTCCACAGATCAAGGCGACAGCTATGAAGATTGTGATGGCATTCCCGGAAACCCAATATGGGGTACTTTAGCAGTAGGACCTGATGGCGAGCTGTACACAGTTGGAGCAAGTAACAGTTCCGGATTAGTGGTAACTAAATCGACAACAGCACAAGACCCTTCATCTCAAACAACATGGAATTCACAAACAAACGTTAATATGGATGGCAACTTAACAGGATGGACAGCTATTAATCCAAGTGGACTATTAGGTCAATCATACATAGAAGTTGACAACTCAGATGGGTCAGGCAGAGGTAACGTTTATGTACTAGCTTCGGTTGTTAGAAATAATAACGATCCCGGTGATGTTATGTTTGCAAGAAGCACCGATGGGGGACAAACATGGGACTCACCAATAAGAGTAAATGATGATGCTTCAGCGGCTGCATACCAATGGCTTGGCACTATGTCGGTTGCTCCAAACGGACGTATAGATGCAATTTGGCTCGACACTCGTAATGCTCCGGGGACAAACATATTTATGTCAGAATTATATTATTCATATTCGATAGATCAGGGAGAAACATGGTCGATAAACGAAAAATTATCAAATGCATTCGATCCACATGTTGGATGGCCTAACCAAAATAAAATGGGCGATTATTTTCATATGATTTCTGATAATAGTGGAGCACATCTTGCTTGGACAAACACATTAAATGGTGAGGAAGATGTTTACTACGGATTTATTAACCCATGGTTTGTTGGGGTTGACGACAATACACAAAAGGATTTCTCATTTATTAATTATCCAAATCCAACTAGTGGCAAAACCACTTTGAGATATAATATTGACAAAAGTGAGAATGTTAATATTACAGTTTACAATATTTATGGAAATGTGGTTAGCATAGTTGCCAATGAAACACAGCAAGCAGGAATGCACAATATTGTTTTTGACGCAAGCAACTTAGCAAGAGGAGTTTATTTCTGTAAACTATCCGCAGGACAAAAAGCCGAAACAATTAAATTAACTTTGATTGAATAGATTTGCACAAGGTAATATTTGAATTTGGCTATTGTTAACAAATATAAAACGATTATTACTTTAGTACAATAGCCTTCTTTGAAAAATGTTTATACGTTTGCAATATGAATTATAAAAATGAAGTTGCCGAAACTATAGCTTTGTATTTACTTGAAATACAGGCTATAAGACTTAACAACGTGTCTCCCTTTACTTGGGCTTCAGGTTTATTGTCGCCCATTTATTGTGATAATCGCATTGCCCTGTCATATCCTGCGAAAAGGACATACATAAAAAACCAACTTGCAAATGCAATTAAAGATAATTTTAATAATGTTGATGTTATTGCCGGAGTTGCAACAGCAGGAATACCACAAGGAGCATTAGTTGCTGATGAGCTTAATCTCCCTTTTATTTATATTAGATCATCTGCTAAAACACATGGTATGACTAATAAAATTGAAGGGAAACTTGAAAAAGGTCAAAATGTTGTGCTTATCGAAGATTTAATTTCAACCGGTAAAAGCAGCCTTAATGCAGTTAGTACCTTAAGAGATGCAGGTGCAATAGTTGCCGGAATGGTTGCAATTTTTACCTATGGGCTTAACATAGCCAAAACTAATTTTGAAACTAATAATTGCAAACTAATTACCTTATCAAATTATAATACCATGATTACCAAAGCTGTAGCAAATAACAATATTTCAGCTGACGAGAAAGATTCGCTATTAAAGTGGAGAAAAGACCCAAAACAATGGAGCGAGGACAAAAAATTATTGGTTAAATAAGTAAAGAAAAACAGCATGATAATAAAAGGAAAAACAGCATCTATAAATAAAGACATAGTTAGCGTTTATAATTTTTTAACTAACTTTAATAACTTCAAAAGTTTAATGCCAGACCAAATTACAAATTGGGAATCGGATGTTGATTGGTGCTCATTTACAATACAAGGAATGGCAAGCGTTAAACTCACATTTTCTGAAAAAACACCACACACTTTGTTAAAAATTATACCTGTTGGGAAGGTGCCTTTTAGCTTTGGTCTTAATATTAATTTAGCAGATAATAACAATAGCACTTTGGTTACAGTAGAAGTTGATGCAAATATAAATCCAATGATGGCAATGATTGCTAAACGACCTCTTGAAAATCTTGTAAACGTAATGGCCGGTAATATAAACGAAGCCATTGGGCAATAATATCCATTTATTAATAATTTTGAACTAAAATAAGATAAAATCTAATAAAATACTTAG
>CAZGWS010000305.1:0-1772 GCA_964528805.1 uncultured Lentimicrobiaceae bacterium
TCTTTCCTCCGAGCAGCACTTCATCTACTTCAACAATTCCTTGCAATTTTGAGCGGTTTATCCACTTATACCATCATATATAAAAATTCTTTGTAACAATTGAAATATATCCAGTTCTCAAGAGGTTGATTTCGGATGTCCAATTATATATCGCCTGATAATCAGTGTGTTGTCAAATTGTCATGCTAACGAAGTCTGCAATACAAATAGTTTAATAATTTTTTTCATGATTCTGCTCCTCCGTTATTTTACAACAATAATTTGTTTGGTTAAACTAACCTTGTCATTTTTGATATGGACATAATAGACGCCACTACTATAGTTTAATAAGTTTATCTTGATGTAATTTATGGGCATTTTTTTATAAAGCTTAAAAAATGAACGGTTACCAAATATGTCATAAATGGAAACCTTAACATTGTAAAGTGTTATCTCTTTAAACCTAATGAACAATTGCATTGAAGCAGGATTGGGATAAACAGAAATTGACTTTTCTATTTCCACTTTATTAACACCGTTTACATTTTGTTGTGTAATGTTAACCTGTTGGGTTTGTGTATTGTTTCCCACAATATTCAAAGTGGCCATTCTGGCATTGCCGGTATTATTGGCACTATTGGCAGTAACATTAATAGTTGCATTATCCGATCCGTTAATACTGCTTAAATCGAGCCATGAAGGGTATCCGTTGATTTGCCATGTAGTATTGGAATTTATTTCAAAATAGGAGGCACTTCCCGATTGACCGTCTAATAGCAAATCAGTTGGTGTAACATTCAAAAAAGTTTGTTGTACCGTTATATAATTTTGACGGGTCTTGGTGTTGTTCCCAGATTGATTAGTGGCAATTAGTGAAACAGTATAAGAACCTTCATTTTGATAGGTGTGTGAAGGGTTTCGCTGACTACTTGTCCCTCCATCGCCAAAACTCCATGACCATAAGGTGGGACTATTACTTGATTGGTCAGTAAAACTAACTAAAAGCGGAGCATTACCAGAAGTTGGATATCCCGAAAAATCGGCTACAGGGGCAGAGCCACCGCCACCGATACCAGATAATGTTGAAATGGCATCATTACATGGTAATACACCATCTGCCTTTAATCCAGCACTTTTAGCACCTGCTGATGATGGGTTAAATTTGACTTTTACGGTGATTGAATTATTATTGTTTAGTGAAAAACTACCACTACCCATGGTAATTGTAAACTGATTTGCATTACTACCAGTTAGTGATACAAAACCTGTTGCTGTACCTGTACCATCGTTTGTTAGTGTAAAAGAATAATCATACGAACTATTTCCGACTTGAATGCTACCAAAATCATGGCTTGATGGTGTTAATGTAATATGAGGCTGTGGTTGCGAAGATATTTCAAAATTCCCATCGCTAAAATCGTAGATACTCGAATTATCAATACTTGTAATTTTGACTTTATAATCTGTACCTGCTTGCTGTCCTGATGGTATTGTCCATGAATAACTGCCATTACTTGGCGTTGATCCAATAATGGTAGAATTGTAAGAGCCCCCTTTGTATAATTCTATTAAAACATTTCCGCTTATATTGTCATCCCATGTAATGTTATGGGTTGAACCTGATTGCCAGTTTTCACCTCCGTTTGGACTTGTTACGGTAATGTTATCAGGAGGTGGTTGCGAAGATATTTCAAAATCGCCATCGCTAAAATCATAAATACTTGAATTATCAACACTGGTAATTTTGACTTTATAATCTGTACCTGCTTGCTGTCCTGATGGTATTGTCCATG
>CAZGWS010000305.1:1872-3535 GCA_964528805.1 uncultured Lentimicrobiaceae bacterium
CCCATGTAATGTTATGGGTTGAACCTGATTGCCAGTTTTCACCTCCGTTTGGACTGGTTACGGTTATATAATCTCCAATTAAATAAGAGGCATCAAAATAAATGTCATAATCGCTGTTGCTATTGTATAACTGAACCCATGTTAAACAGGGAGATAAATTCCCGTTGGCATCAGGTTGTACCAAGAGACCTATCGGATCATCATTGCTCATGGTGTTGCTCCCACTTTTGATATTTTGTGGGGCATCCCAATTAGTTAGAGAGCTCGTGTTTGCTTTAGAGTAAAGCACCTGATTATTAGTTAAATTTGTGTAAGCAGAATACACATAATTTCCACCGTTATATTTAACGTTTGGGAATCTTTCATCATCATAACTGCTTACTAAACTATTTTCCGTCCACGTACCGTTACCACCTGTAGTTGTTAACAAATAATGGACATCTCTATCTGTATCTGAAAACCAATCTTCGTAATAAATGATAATTTTATTTGTGCTTATCACAGAAATCTCAGGGTATTCAGAATGTGAGAGGGAAACGGCTAAAGGGGTGCTCCATGAAGCACCTAAATTTTGAGAGAAACACATGTCAACTGCATCGTTTGGCGAACTGCCACTGGTAAAAGCAACATACAGGTTGTCAGTTCCATTAGATTTGTTAAACGAAATTGAGCAATAAAAATAATTGGGTGTAATAAAAGGGCCTGCCAGCGTTTGAGGACTACTCCATGTCGCTCCCAAATCGGTACTACGTCTGAAAAGCAATGAAGAGTTACTGGAACTCACCTCGTAATACACAACATAGATATACTGATTGGTGGGGTAATAATCGACATCACAGGTTATATTTGGTCTGACATCGTTGTTAGTACTCATGTCAACTGCAATATTTGTAGCACTTGAAAGATTATTGTCAATTGAAGTGAAATAAATATCATTATCAGATGAGGAGTATTGATCCTGATAAATTAAACCTATTTTATTGTTATCGATATGCGTTATTTCCGGTAAACTCAGAGGATTGCTAAAATCAAGATCATATAAATTAGGCCATGTACTTCCGTTGTCATTTGATTTTTTTATTCTAATCTTGTCAGGACCTGAATTCCCCCATAGCTCACCGGCAACAAACATTTCCGTATTTGATAAAACACTGTAAAAAGAGGTAATGGAAGGATGCTTTTCATCCGAAGTTGTTCCCATTACAACAATGTCATTATCCATCCATCTACCACTATTTTGTTTGTTGTTATCAACAGGTTTTGAAAAAAAACTATTTTGAGAATCTGATTTTTTGTTGATGTTGACTGAATTGCTGCGAACAATACGGTTAGCACTTTTTTCCAGTATTTTCAATAAACTATCCGCTCTGTTACGTTGCCCGTTCATTCTTGCCCGACTAATCTGTTTTACTATTGCCTTATTGGAGCATACGTAGGGTAATGGATTTGTAACTTTGGTCAAATGAACTTGCTTTTTGTTTTGTCCAATAATAACGTTACTTGTAACTGTAAGCAGTAGCACCAAAAACAACTTTGTAATTTTTTTCATGATTTTTAATTTAAATTTAAACATATTTTCTTTTATCATTTCTTTAATAATACACAGCTCCAACCCTTTGCCAGCCGTAATAATTGTTAAACTGCCAAACATAGCCCTGATAAT
>CAZGWS010000306.1:0-3522 GCA_964528805.1 uncultured Lentimicrobiaceae bacterium
ATTTCTTCTTCCCTCAGTATTCTTTTGACCAGCTAAAAACCCCATAAAAATATTATAATCTCCTGTAGTGTTTTCAAAACCGGTATTTGCACCAATAAAAATATTATAATTTGCATTGTTCTTATACCCTGAATTACTTCCAATAGCTATAACATGACTACCCTTGCTAGCATATCCTGCTAAGTATCCTAAAAAGACATTTCTACTACCAGTTAAATTATGTCGACCAGCATTAGCTCCAATAAAAGTATTCTCCTTACCAGTAGTATTGGCATATCCTGATGTGCTTCCAAAAAAAGCATTGCTAGTTCCACTATTACTATAACCAGATTGAGCTCCAACAAAAGTATTATAGCCAGTAGTTGTATTATTTCGACCTGCTCTAAAACCTATAAAAGTGTTGTATCCAGCTGTATTTTTCCAACCAGCCCATGCGCCTAAAAAGGCATTACCAATACCTGTTACATTATATTGACCAGTGTAAGCACCAACGAACGTATTTTGATTGCCTGTTGTAGTTAAATAACCTGCGGCATTACCAACAAAAGTGTTATAAATTGCAGTATTTACTTGTCCGGCGTTAGCTCCAAAAAAACTACTTCCAGAACCTTGGGTGCCCGAATTTGTTCCATAATTAGTTTGGGAAAATGAAAAATTAATTGTCATAAGCACTATTATAGTTGTGGTAATTGTTTTCATTTTAGTTTTTATTTGAAAGTTCTTCTACTATTTTTTCTAACTTTTTTAGTCTCTTTTCCTGTAGAATAGCATATAAAGTTAATTCTTCAATTTTTTGAAGGAGTTTTAAATTCATTTCTTTCAAATAAAGACCATTTTTAGCAACATTAGTTGCCGATGGAATTTCGGGCAAATGCTTGTGCTCGTAAATGTATTTCTCTATTTCTGAAAGTGATTTTAACCGGTATGATTTCTCGAACACGTAATCTGGCATAATAGCTCCCTGAAGATCAACTTTAATTTCTTGTGCATGAATTTTACCTTTTACGGTCAGCTTCATATCAGGTGAAGCAGTGCCAATACCCAAACTCCCTTCAAAATAAGAATCGGCATCAGAAGCCGAATGGACAGCATAATTATCGTCGGTTCCTTTATTAAAAGTAGAATCAATAAAAATCCCATATGAGTTTGTAACTGTTCCAGTACCTGAATAACCAATATATTCACCATAGGCATTTGCAATCGTGTCGTTGTTATTAAAATTGATACTTGAACCAACAGCATAATTCATACTTCCTGAGTTATTAAAATTGATACTTGAACCAACAGCATAATTCATACTTCCTGAGTTATTAACTTCAGGTCGAATAGCTTCCGCATTTGTAATCGTACCATTTGCATTATTTTCTATAATGCTTCTAGTTGCAATACCATAACCTATAGTTCCTGTTCCTTCATTTTCAACATTACTAATAACACCATAATTTGAAGTACTCGTTCCAGTTCCATCAAATATAGACAATACTCTCATAACATTATTTTGAGTACCGGTGGTAGTATTTTTACCTTCAACCCAAAGCTTATGAACCGTTGAAAAATTATTTCTGCCAATACCAACCCGTCCATCATAATAAGCAATTTCAGGAGTGGCACCGTCAACAAATTTACCAGCACCGCCAGAACCCTGTGTAGTATTGTCAATAATTTCTTGAATAGTGGGTTCAGTTCCGTTTACTTGATATACGGTCGGCGCGTAGAAGTATTGTCTATCCGCCGTATTAGTATCATAATATAAATAATTTCGGTGTAACATTTTAAAAGCATCAGGAGCGAATTTATAATCTGTAATGCCAACTGCTTTTGCTCCTGAAGTACTATATATACCACCTTCACTAAAAGTGGAAGGGTATCCGCTATGATGAACATAACCTACCAAAAGATACCATTTATCTAACTCAGGAAGATCGCCACTAAAAAAATATGCATTATTTTGGGCAGTACCATCTAGCCTCAGAGTAGTATGAGCATTTGCCGAATTACGAGTGTATAAACCGAAATATGTTCTCCCATCAGTAGAGTTTGTTTTTTTAATCCAAACTGTAAAACGATAGGTTTTGGTATTGTCAATATTGAAATAAGTACCATTCCAACCTCCATCGGCATTACTCACCGCATCTGGGACTGCTTTCCATAATAAAACCGATTCATTATGTGGCCCTATACCCATTTCTCTAAAATTCTCAGCATCTGTTCCATTTACGTTAAACCCAGAAACCGAACCACTACCAACTGTCCATGTTGAAGGGTCTATTAAATTTTGTGACGATATGCCAATGGTAATAAAAAGAGTAAAAAATAGTGCTACTGATTTTTTCATTTTATTTATGTTTAAGATGTTGATAATTTTTTTGTTTTTTGAGATTACTTCGTTATATTCATATAATATTTTTCTAAAAAAATAGAGTAGTACTAATTGGCGACTCAATTTATTCCTAAAAACTGTTATTTGTTACTTAAATGTCATAAATATATACTAAGGTCTGTTGTGGTTTGACAATAGGAAAAAGTATATAAAATGATGTGAATAATGGTAAGATTTTTTTCATAGCCATTCTAATGATTTGTTATTTAAAAATCCAAAAAACACAAGGGAAATGGGTTGGTTTTTTGTAAAAAAGATATATCTTCTCCTAAATATAGGCTACTAATTTAAAATTTATTTTTTAAATTATGTACCTTTGAAGAAATATTTTTTAACATTTTTTTAACAACTAGCTATTTTTATATAATTTAGAATATATGTTATCTCACAAAATCCTCAATCATAAAGTTTCAGCCTTTAATTTACAAGAACTATTGGTTGTGTTGGTTATTATTGGCATACTACTTTTGTTGGCATTGCCTAATTTGATGCCGTTAATTTCAAAGACTAAAAGTCTAGAAGCGCAAACGCAATTGAAACATATTTCTAATTTAGAAAGGCAACATTTTTTTATGTATTCAAAATACAGTAGCGATTTTAATGCCATAGATTTTGAAGCTCCTAAAACGGTTGAGCAAAACGGAAATGCCAATTATGCTTATGCCATCACCGAAGCTTCTAACAGTTCTTTTAAAGCTCGAGCTACTGCAGTAACTGATTTTGATGGCGATGGTGTTTTCAATGTTTGGGAAATTGATGAGAATCTGACGCCAAAGGAAATTGTTAAGGATTGAGGGAGTAGGAAGCTCGAAGACGGGAGATAGAAGACCGAAGATGTATGAAATTCAATTTACCTTAAATTATCACTACTTAATCGTAATCCATGCTTATCCTTCTAAAAATAGTTTTAACACTATCTTTCTGGACTATTGTCTATCAAGACATTAAAGAACGTGCAGTATCTTTATGGATTTTGCTTATAACGATATTTTTAATCGGATTTTTACATTACCAACATAGTTTGACTGAACAATTTCTACAAGCAATACTATTAAACATCGCAATTGTACTCGCCATAGTATGTATCCTTTTTTTATATGCTAAATTTAAACTAAAACTGGCTTTACAAGACACCTTCGGAT
>CAZGWS010000307.1:0-3502 GCA_964528805.1 uncultured Lentimicrobiaceae bacterium
TGATCGCATGCCAGCATTTTTCCTGTACGAGCTATGCCGGTTTGAACTTCATCTGCAATAAACAACACATTTTTTTCTTTACACATTGCAAATGCTTTTGCAAGATAACCATCATCAGGCACAATAACACCTGCCTCACCCTGAATAGGCTCAACTAAAAATCCCGCCACATCTGGGTTTGCTAAGGCTTCTTCCAAAGCATCAAGATTATTGTACGGAATAACAATAAAACCGGGAGTAAATGGTCCAAAGCCCGATTTCGACTCAGGATCTGTTGACATTGATATTATTGAAATAGTACGTCCGTGAAAGTTGTTGGCACAAACAATAATTTTGGCATTATCGGTCTCAATGCCCTTTACATCGTACGCCCATCGTCGGCATAGTTTAAGAGCCGTTTCATCAGCTTCAGCACCGGTATTCATTGGCAACACTTTGTCGTAGCCAAACAAATCGGTAATATATTTTTCGTATGTACCTAACGCATCGCTGTAAAAAGCTCGTGATGTAAGCGTAAGAGTTTGTGCTTGCTTAACCATTGCATCAATAATTTTAGGATGACAATGTCCTTGATTAACAGCTGAATAAGCTGAAAGGAAATCAAAATATTCTTTTCCTTCAACATCCCACACTTTAGCACCTCTCCCTTTTGACAACACTACACCAAGTGGATGGTAATTATGCGCACCATAGTTATCTTCCAATTCCATAGCCATCTTTGATGTTAATTTCTTAGTCATAATACATAAATTTTTAGATAGCCTTTTGCCTTATAATAGTATAGATGCAAAAGACCGGTATAACAAAATAATTTGTGGTCAAAATTAATATTTTAATATTGAGTTAATGCGAAAATGATAAAAAAATTTTACACTAAAGTAAATGCCTAAATGGAAGTAATATCCATTCAAATAGTTTGTTAATTAAAGATCTATTTTTCCAATGATTATAATCAAAATTAACAGAGTTGGAGATTGTGATTTTCATGTGGTTATTAACTTGTTTGGCAACTTCTTTGTTGTTACCTACCAGTATTATTTCGTACATGTACCTGAAACTTCTGTAATCAAAATTTGACGACCCGATGGCAAATATTTTCTTATCCACAAGCATCATTTTTGCATGTAGGTTATTTAATTCGTAAAAAAGAATATTGACACCGGCTTTATATAAATTTCCAAAGTACTTATTCCTGAGGATATCAATAAGTGAAACATCGGAGTGGCGAGGCAAAATTATATTTACACTAACGCCGCGATGGGCAGCATCCATAAGCGATTTGCGTAAAAAAAAACCCGGTAAAAAATATGGTGTTTCTATTGTTACCCTATATTCAGCTCCTTTAATAAGCTTTATAAACTTGTTATTTATTTGCTTTCGTGTAATAGAAGGAGCATCTCTTACAATTTCGAAATTACCATATCTAACTAACTTGGTTTTATTGTGTTTATGAAATGTGTATTTATTGTAATCGGCAAAATCCTGCAAAAACATACTACTAAAGACACTTGTGATATCAGTCTTTATACGGAGTACCGACTCTCTCCAATTCATATTATATCCGGTAAGGTTTGAAGAGCCGATATATGTTATCTTATCGTCAATTAAGAGTAGTTTTCTGTGATTTCGACGATGTCCTTTTGTGAAAATATCAGAATTAATTTTTATTTTTTCAAAAAAGCGAACTTCTCCGTTAAACTCAATTAATTTCTTAAAATATTCATGATCGATGGATCCTGCTCCCCAATAATCAATTAATATTTTTACCTCAACACCTTCCTGCGCCTTTTTGGTTAGTATTCTTTTAAATTGCTCTCCAATTACATCTTTTCCTATCCTGAATGTTTCAATATAAATATTTTTTTTTGAGTTTTCAATATCTACAATCATCTCATTGTAATACTTTAGTGGGTCAGCAAAAAGATGATATGGTTCCGTGGGCTGCATTATCTATTTTTTTATCTTTATAAAAAGTATATAGATAACCAAGAGTAAAATTAACAGACCCCCAAGACCGGTAAGCAACAGCTTGTATTTTTTAATTTGAACCTGTTGATTTTCATTTTCTTTTTGGAGTTGTATGCTTTTAAGGATACTTTCGCTAACCTTATATTTTGTCTCCATCTTTGATAATTCAAGATTGTGCAGTTTATCAATAAGAGAGTCTTTTCCTATATTGAACAATCTAAAGTAGTTTTCAAATTTTGAATAATCACAAAGCCTTGCATAGCAGTGTATCAGGGCTTCGTAATTATAATTTATATAATCAATCTGACCGGTATTTTTTGTCATATTCAGGCTTATTTTATAATATTTTATCGCCATATCAATTTTCCCTGCATCTTGAAATAACTCACCAATATTATAATTTACCATAACCTCTCCTGTCAAGTTATTGGATCCGGCGTATAATTTTAAACTTCTTTTAAAATATTGCATAGCCTTTTGTTGATCTTCCATATTTGCATATAGTGTACCAAGGTTATTATTCAATAGTGCTATTCCAACAATATCTTCCAAACTGTTTTTAAGCTCAAGAGCTTTATAATAAAGCTTTAAAGCTTTATTATAATCCTTAAATTTAAAATTATAAATCTCACCCATATTGGTTAACACCTGCGAAAGAGCTCTTTTATTACCGGTTTTAGAATATAATCCTTTTGCTTTTTGATAATAGTCCAATGCTTGGTCAAATTTATTCCAATTATCATATATAATTCCTATACTATTATAAGAATATGCAATTCCCTCATTATTTTTTATATCTGTAAATATCAGTAGTGCGCGGTAATAATTGTCAAGAGCATCCTGCAAACGACCTCTGTGAAAGCTAATATTGCCAATCTGAATAAGTGATATTGCCATACCTTCTTTATTTTTAAGCAACGATTCAAAATCAAATGATTGTGTAAAATAGCTCGTGGCTGAATCATAATCAGCCCATTCCTCATAAATGAGACCAATGTTATTTAGGCAGTTTGCCATACCTTTTTTGTCGTCAATTTGCTTATAAACTTTTAATCCTTTTTGATAATATTTAAGTGCAATATCCATATTTCCTGAATAGTAACAGCTAACTCCCAACGATTTAAGTACTAATGCTTCTAAAGTCTTATCATTTAACTTATCAGCTAATTCGAGAGCTTTTGTGCCATAACTAATGCAATCGTTAAACATTACATTTCTGTATGCTTCAGATAATTTAACTAATGTGTTTACTTTCTCTTCATTGTGAGTAACAAGTAACTGTGCTTGAAGGCTGTCGATTTGCGATAGTGGTGTTGCAAAGCTAAATGCCATCTGTACAAACAAGAATAATATGATGAGTATTGGTTTTAGCATATCCGCAAAGTTAAAAAAGAAACTGGTATTATCACAATAAATAATTATGATTATTATCAGTAGTTGAACTAAATCTCCCTGTGGTCGGTGGTTTTTCACACCCACCGGAGTTAGGATATCGGAATGCGTAAACACAAAGCTCACCGACATTGACAGTAAG
>CAZGWS010000308.1:0-3486 GCA_964528805.1 uncultured Lentimicrobiaceae bacterium
GTATTATTACTATTTTCGCAAAAAAATATTATGAGTTATTCATCTGCAGACGATATTACATTGTCAAAATCGGTAATAGAAATGGCAACAGTTGCAAATGAGTTTTGTTACTTTTTAGAAACTGTTGATAAAAGAGAAAAAAAAGATATACTAGATTTTACTCACCGTATATTACCACTGCTATATCTTAAAGGGACGTTGCTGCCAAATGTTGAACCTCAAAATCCTGAAGCGGACGAGCGTTTTGTTAATGAGGAACAATGGGAAAGTATTTTTACAATACTTAGAGACAAATTTGGCAAAGACGATGAATTCTGGCTAATCGACCCACAACAAATTAATGAAACTGAGCCATTAAAGGCCAGCATATCTGAAAATATTACAGACATCTATCAGGATATGAAAGATTTTTTACTCCTTATGAAAAAGAATACATTTGCCGCTCGCGAAAATGCAATACACGATTGTAAATTGCTACTTGCCGATCATTGGGGTTACCGTATAGGTAACATATTTACGCAAGTTCATTTTTTAATATATTTTACAGAAGAAATTGATACACAATATTAAATATGCTTATTAACCCAACTTGTAGCTTTACTGTAAACAGCAAATGCTTCTTAATCAACACCAAACTAAATATACCCAATATTAGGTATCGTAAGCTGTCTAATATCTACATTACTTTGCACACATAAAAAAATAATTAACAATGTTATTCTAAAGCAATGAACCTGGCGGAACTTAAAAATGGTGATAAAGCTTTAATAACTAAAGTTAGAGGTAGAGGTTCATTCCGAAAGCGCATTATTGAGATGGGCTTTGTTGTTGGCAAACAGGTTATCGTTGTAAAAAATGCACCATTAAAAGACCCAATTGAATATAATATTATGGGTTACGATGTATCTCTAAGGCGGAGTGAAGCATCTCTGATTGAGGTAAATACAGGTGAATCTAAAGGAGTAAAGAAAGAATATTTAGGAATTCTACAGCTCGAGCAGGCATTAAATATTAATAGTATCTCTAATCATAGCAAAGTAATAAACGTGGCCTTAGTTGGTAACCCCAATTGTGGAAAAACAACTATTTTTAATTTCGCCTCACATTCTAAAGAAAAAGTTGGTAACTACGGTGGTGTAACCGTTGATGCTAAACAGGGTAAGTTTTCTCACGCCGGCTATACATTCAATATAGTTGATTTACCCGGCACCTATTCCATAACAAGTTATACACCTGAAGAGCTTTACGTACGCGATCGCATTGTAAATCATGTTCCCGATATTGTATTAAATGTAATTGACACCTCCAATTTAGAAAGAAATTTATATCTCACCACGCAACTTATTGACATGGACATCAAGGTTGTTATAGCATTAAACATGTGGGACGAATTTCTTCAAAAGAAAGACATCTTTGATTACCATAGTCTTGAAAAAATGATTGGGATTCCAATGGTGCCAACCGTTGGCTCAAAAGGCAAAGGCATTGATAAACTATTTGATAAAATTATTTCTGTATATGTTGATAACGAACCTGTAACGAGACATATACATATTAACTATGGAAACCGTATCGAAAAATCGATAAGAAAGTTACAAGATTTATTAAATATAGAAGATAATAAAATATTAACCAACAAGGTAGCTCCAAGATATTTAGCAATAAAACTACTTGAGCAAGACGCTGAAGAACTTAAAAATATTAGCGTATGTAGTAATGCAAAACAGATTAAGGATGAGGCTATTAACGAGTCGGAAATAATCGCTAAACTACGCAACGAAGACGTTGAAACAGTAATTACAGATGCAAAATATGGGTTTATAGAAGGTGCATTAAAAGAAACACTTAAGCCGGCATCACAACAAAACAAAATTACAGCAAGCAGAGTTATTGACAGTATAGTAACGAGTAAGTATTTAAGCTATCCTATTTTCTTATTTGCTATTTGGTTAATATTTCAGGGCACTTTTTATTTAGGTGATTACCCTATGCAATGGATTGAAATGCTTGTTTCAGGCGCAGGAGACATCATTTCAAAAATACTTCCTGATGGGATGCTTAAAGATATGCTTGTTGATGGAATTTTGGGGGGTGTTGGCGGAGTTATAGTTTTTCTTCCAAATATTCTCATCCTATTTTTCTTTCTTACACTCATGGAAGCATCCGGGTATATGGCACGAGTTGCGTTTATTGTTGACAAACTAATGCATAAAGTTGGCTTACACGGCAAATCGTTTGTACCAATGCTTATGGGGTTTGGCTGTAATGTACCGGCAATTATGGCAACACGTACTATCGAAAACAAAAATGACAGGCTCGTAACTATGCTAATTATCCCGTTCATGTCGTGTAGCGCAAGGTATCCGGTTTATATATTACTGATAAATGCTTTTTTCACAAATTACAGAGGCAGTTTTTTATTTGGAATATACCTGCTAGGGATATTCCTTGCAGGTATTGTGGCCTGGGTAATGAAAAAAACTCTATTCAAAATTGAAGTAGTTCCATTTGTTATGGAGCTCCCACCCTATCGAATGCCGGTTTTTTCGTCAGTTTTAAAACATACTTGGTTTAAAGGCGAACAATATCTTAAAAAAATGGGTGGAATTATTCTTGTAGCTTCCATAATTGTATGGGCACTTGGTTATTTCCCTTTGAATAGAGATATTAGTGCCAAATACGATAGTAAGATAAGTAGTGTTGAGCAAACAATTGCACAAAATACAGAAGACAATCATATGTTTATCAACTCAGTTGGGCAGCTTAAAGCTGAAAAGATGAGCTCTTTACAAGAAAACTCTTACATAGGTATGCTTGGCAAATTTATCGAGCCTATTATTAAACCACTTGGCTTCGATTGGAAGATGGGGATAAGTCTTATAGCCGGATCAGCTGCTAAAGAGATAGTTATAAGCACTATGGGCGTTCTTTACCAGTCGGATGTAACCACAGAAGGCAACCAACTTCTAATAAAACGAATACAGAGTCAGGTTTACGAAAGTGGACCAAAAAAAGGTCAGCTCGTATTTACGCCTCTTGTGGCTTTGTCATTTATGCTATTTATTCTTATTTACTTCCCGTGCATTGCAGTAATTGCAGCTATTAAAAACGAATCAGGCAACTGGAAGTGGTCGTTATTTTTAACTGTATATACCACATTACTGGCATATATCATCTCACTGCTAACTTATCAGCTGGGTTCTTTACTCGGTTTTTAGTTTTATTTAGCGGCTATAAGAAAACGCCAATCTCTTCGTTGAGCTTATCTTCAAATCAATCAGTCATTTACGCTAAGCAAACTTCTTATTTTCAGATTATGCTCGCCTCAACCTCGACATTTTTTATACAGCTCTTCACATAAAGCAAGTGTTTTCTTAGTGGGGATATTTAGGGCTTGCCGAAAAACGAATATAATATATATTGTCAATAAGATATAGTTATTATTCTTGTTAAAAGTGCAAGGATTTTCTATTGAACTGTATAAAA
>CAZGWS010000309.1:0-3471 GCA_964528805.1 uncultured Lentimicrobiaceae bacterium
ATATTGCATTAGTGCTACATAAAGATAGCATTATTGAAGAACATAAAATAATGGTAGTAGATCAATAAACAATATACCTTACAAATTCAATTTTTAGTAAACCCTTAAAAATAACACTATGAAGAAGAAAACAAAATTATTAAGAACCTCTTGCTTATTAAAAAACGGCAATATATTTGTCATGTTTTTAATTCTAATTATTCTAACTGCTTCAAGTTTTTCAGCATTAAATGCGCAAGTGCCAACGTTACCGGATAATGCTGATTTTTTTACTTACCTTAACTCTTTCTATAATTCTAATAGGTACAATCCATCGGATACAACAGAAGGAGGTGAAAGAGCACAACATGAACGACTAAAAAAGATATGGGGTACAAGGCTCCACCCACATGGTGATTTTGGAATCGCAAATAAAGCGATTATTGATTATGCAAATAATTATAAACCAGTAAATGTACGTACTGAAAACCCTAATTGGGTTTGCATTGGACCATCAGATAATCCTGTAAACACTACCACTCATGGTGTTGGACAAATACACAGAATAACATTCGACCCTAATTACGGGTTAACTAATCAAACTATCTATGCATGTACAGGTTTCGGTGGATTATGGAGAACCGAAGATGATGGTGGATTATGGGTAAATGTTAATACGGATGGTTTACCATTAGCTTCAGCAGCTGATGTGGTAATTAGTCCTTTTGACAGCAATACAATTTTTATTGCTACTGGTTTAGCTGATGGAGGAGTTACCTTATCCTATTCACCTAATTGGACACAGATTAATCCGATTTATACAATTGGTATTTACCGTTCTACTGACTACGGCAGTACATGGCAAGCAATAAACACTGGCTTAATGGATGATTTTTATAATAATGGTGGAACAATCCGTAAATTAGAAATTGACGACAATAATCCAAATATAATATTTGCGGCAACATCAAATGGAATTTACCGTACTCAGAATGCACTAGGATCAAATCCCACATGGGTTAAAGTTTTTGATGGTATCAATGATACTGATACTGATTTTAGAAGTGTTGAATTTCAACCAGGCAACAGTAATGTACTGTATGCTGCGAGTACAAATATTTTTAAAAGTATTGATGGTGGAGATACATGGTTGCCGATGACTGGACCTAATACAGGCCTTGACTTTGAAAGCTTAGAACCGTTTTTCCCATTCAGAATTAATCTTGCAACTACCCCTGCTAATACAACTAGGTTGTTTGCATATATTTGGGGTCCACATGAAGATGTTGGTGAAGTTTATATTTACTATTTTGACAATAATACATGGTCTGAGATTTATAATAGCACAGGCTACTTTGCAAAAGAATGGATGGCATTAGCCGTTTCTCCAGTAAATGCTGATGAATACTATTTTTATGGAAGTTACGGTGTATATGGCAATAGTAACTTAGTTGACAACCCAATACGATATTCGAATTATGTTTATACTACTGGCGTCTATGCAGATGGTCATGTTTTAGAGTTTCAGCCAAATATACAGAATAATCCTCTGCTGTTTTTTGGTCATCATGCTGGGATAAGTGTTGGTAACATGACAGCTACAGACAATTGGGAATTCCGCAACACTGGATTACAAAACATGTTACAATGGACATTTGACGACTCTGAATTTGAAAAAGATATTTTAATTACAGCTAATCAAGATTGTTTTTCATATTTTTTCGAAAATAATATTTGGAATTATATTTCTGGTGGAGGCGATTCTTATACCGCTAGGGCATCAAAAGTTAATCGAAATTTGTTCTTTGTTAGTTCAGGTGATAATATTTCATCTTACAATAAAGCAACTGGGGCAAAAATTTGGGAGAGTCTGAAAAGACCATATGATGGGGCACATAGTTCTGCAAAAACTATGATACCTAAGACATTTAGTTTAAAAGCATTCCCCAATGACACATCCGACTATTTAAGTTTCTGTGAAATATATAAAAGAAATTTTGACTGGTCAACAGGTCATGATTCATATGATTTATGGGACATTGACTCCGATATTGGAAAAACAGAACCAACCCGTTGGAGAAGACAAATAACCGAATTTGATTACTGCCAATCAAATCCAGATGTTATTTATTTAGCAACAGGGGGTGTATTCAGCGAAAATGAAAATGGACTGCACCTTAAACCTTATTTGTTCAAAACAACAGTTGGAGGGAATAATGGTGATTACTCAGGTATTAATGCATATACTCAATTGGATTATCCAGGGATAAATGTTGATGATTATCCTGTAATCTCTGGGATTGCGGTTCATCCAACAGACCCTGATAAAGTATGGTTATCATTGATAGGTTACGATAATATCAGCATACGGGTTGCCTATACTGTAAATGGAGGACAAACATGGGAGAATGCTGACCCTAATAACAGTTTACCAAAATTACCAGTAAATAACATTGTATATCAATATGGTTCAGATGACGTATTATATATTGCAACTGATGTAGGTATTTATTACAAAGATGCAACAATGGAAAATTGGGAAGAGTACGGTAATTTTCCTCATGTTAGGGTTACTGAGCTAAAAATAAACTATTGCCAAAATAAATTAAGAGCATCAACATTTGGTCGTTCATTGTGGGAAGGCGATTTGTTGCCTATAGAAGAAAATCCTGTCTGTTATACAATTAAAACAGGAGAATCTCTTGTTTGGAGTAAACAAAAAACATTGCAAACAGGTGTGAGAATTGAAGATGGTGGTGAACTATTAATTACAGACATAGTTAATATGCCAAAAAACGGTAGTATTATCATAGAACCAGGTGGAAAATTAATCATTGATGGTGGAAAGTTAACAAATGGCTGTGGCGAATCTTGGCAAGGCATCCAAGTATGGGGCAACAAAGCAGCCCATCAATTTCCCGATGCAAACGGTAACTATCAGCAAGGTTATCTGGAACTAAAAAACGGAGCAACCATTGAAAATGCAATTGTGGCTGTTGACCTTTGGAAACCGGATGATTATTCTGCAACCGGTGGTATTGTTCATGCTAATGGCGCGATATTCAGAAACAATGCCAAATCAATCCATGCTCTGCATTACAATAACTTTAACCCTTATATTCCCACGCAGGAAATGGATTACAACAGTTATTTTAAAAACTGCACATTTGAAATTACCGAAGACTATTTGGGTACTGAAACCTTTTTTAAACATGTTGATCTTGCATATGTTAAAGGAATAAACTTCCAAGCATGTGATTTTAGTCTTGCGGATAATGTAAGTAATGTGTCTGACTATAATCATGCTATTGCAGGTTACGATGCAAAATTCAGGGTAAGTGCTATTTGCAACTCACAACAAAGCCCATGTCCGGAATCAGATTACGACAGATGTACTTTTACAGGATTTTGGAGCGCAATTAGTCCTGTGAATGATGGTTTTAGCGACGTTTCTTTTAGTGTTAGCAGGGCTGATTTTATTAACAATGCATA
>CAZGWS010000310.1:0-3465 GCA_964528805.1 uncultured Lentimicrobiaceae bacterium
ATCTGCTTTTGTCCTCCTGACAAATTTATTCCTTCTTCACCAAGAATTGTTAAATGGCCCTGAGGTAAGTTGTTCTATTTTGACTATCATTTCTGACTGATTTTCATATGAATTCATTAAAGCATGTAATATAGTAGTTCCGTTTTTGCCCCTCTTATTTAGAATAAAGAAATGATCAGTTGCCTCAACCACAAATTTATAGTCATGGGTTGTTAGAAGAACTGCGCCACCATTTTTACAAAAATCTTTTAGTAGGATTAATAATTTCTCCTTAGAACTACTATCTAATGCTGTAAATGGTTCATCTAAAATAAGATATTTCGGATCGTGCAGTAAGGTACTTATAATTGAGGTTTTTTGCTGAATGCCTTTTGAACATTTTTCTATTAATACGTCTTTATGATCCGAACACTCAAAATAATCCAAATAATAATCTATCTTGTTATGATATTCATCTACTTCAATATTACTTAGCTTACTGATCAGCACTAAATATTCATAAATCGTAAATTTTTCAATATAATAGGGTTCTTCTAAAAGACAACCAATTTTTTCTTTAAAGTGAAACGCTTTATTCTTGTATATTTTCTCATTATCTATAATTATCTCACCATTGTTTGGCCTTAAAAAGCCGGAAATAATTTTTATAATAGTCGATTTCCCAATACCATTTTTTCCTAGTAATGTATAGAAGTTTCCTTCTTCTATTTCAAAGGATAAATTATTAAAAACATGGTTTTTCCCAAAATACTTTGATATATCTTTAATTGAAATCATAGTAATAATATATATTTTTATGCTGTGAGAAGTCTATCATAATAACCGTAAAAGAAAGTGCGATTATTTTAACGAGAGGGTGAAAATGAAAAAGTTGAACAAGGGGAAACAGTAATGACAGGAGAACCATGAATAGGAGGCCTAACAGGAACTTATAATGAATTCTATTATAATACTGGCTTAGTTTCAGGCTAATAAAATTACCGGCTATAACTGCAATCAATAACATAATAGAAAAATCGTATAAACTGTTTGTGAAGTCAAAATTCGGATATTGAAAAGTTTCTACAGCCAAAAAGATACTGAAGAAAATTAAAGTATAAGCAACATTTACAACGTTAGACATAAACAACAATTTTCCCTTTGAAACAGAATACAAATGATTGATTCCCGGATTCCACATATTATTGGAATTTATAGCATTGCAAAAGAAGGGGCTTAAAAGAAATAGATATAAATAGGAAAGCAAATCGAGTGCAATTTTTTCGTGAAAATCAAAAAATATAAAAAGCACGATCATCAAGTGATTAGTGAAAATCAGATACCTATTATAATATTTGAATGAAAATTTAATCATTTAGATAACTCAAGGTGTCTTAAAAAAATAAAAAAAAGGAAATTTAAGGTTAACATAATTAACATAAAACATAAAAGACTTAACGAAATATCGAATTTGATATGAACAGTTTTTGAAACGACATAAATTGGGATTGCTATTATTACAATGATTAAACGGATTTTATTAAAGGTAAGTTTTGCAAACCGGCTGTAAGCGATACGTTTGATAAATAAAGACACCTGACAGGCAAAGAAATAGACGGCCAAAGCAATAACATATATTATTATTAAATCTTCAACCGAATTTGATAACCCATAATAATAATTAAAAATGGGGATAAGTATAATTTGCGAGATGAGAATGACAATTTTATAATCGAATGATTCAATAATAAGCTTTATAATAAATATTTTATAAGGAGGGATGGGTATCCTGTCAATCAATATTGAGATGTTCGGAATGATCAATCGCCTGATTACCAAAGAAAACATTATAACTGCTAAAAAATTAAATACAGATAGAATATACACATTAAGTATTGGAATGTTATTATGCAACATATGGTTTTCGGCAGAAACACCAATAGAAATAATAGAATTAAAGATGATCAAAAGGATGAAGCCTATCCAATCGATAGTGTAAGCAATATTATATTTTGCAAGATATTGTTCTATGTATGGAGTTCCTAATTTTTCTCTAAATAAGCTTAGTTTGAGTGCGCCAAATAAAGTTTTGACCGTTCTTGCTGTTTTCATATTAAACATTGCAAAAAAAGGCGGGCGTTTATACCCACCTTTAATTTCAATAATTAAACTGCTGCCCCCTGAATAACACATCCCGCAAGAGCCACAGCTCCCACGCCAACCCAACCACCGAAAAACGCAGCAGAAAATCCTAAAGTAAGCACTGAATTTCCAGCTCCAACAATACAGGCGTCCCATGACCATCCGGCATGGATAATTTCCATTTCATTTAATTCTAATTTTTTCATAACAATAAATTTTAGTTAAAAATAAAAAATAAAAAACAAGTGGTACAAATAAAAAACTTCTCACGGTAAAAGTCTTACCGTCAGTTATTTTTTATAAAATATTTTTCAGAAGCCCTGTCATATTTTATATTATACCCCTTTTCTCTAAGCTGATTGACCATATTTCTTGCTGTTTTGTTACAGCAATCAAACTTTTGTGCTATTTGTTTCGGAGAAGAAATTTTTTCTTTCTCAATCATTTCTAACAAATAGGCTAATCGTTCGGAATAATCTAAAAAGTTCATTTTATGTAGTATTTTTTTTACATAGATTGGTTTCAAATTCAACACAAATCAGGTCTACAACATTAACTTTGTATTCAATCAAAAAATAGCATTTTTCTCCTTTTTTGAATTTTCATTCAATTCATTATCAATACTCCGGTAAGTTTTTGAAATCGACTATTATACGAAACATAACGTTCTGATATTAAATAAATTAACCATTTCGCACTCCTTCAGCTAATAAGCTTATTTTCAGATTGTTAACAAAACTTACCGGAGTATTGATTATAAAAAATTAGTTTTAACCAATGTTATCAGCAGCGTGGGTTGGGCGTTGTCAATTGTCTTTTGCAAAAAAAAGAAAAAAAAACGAAGAAGTCAAATTTTTTCCGAATTTAACATATGCGAAATTTTGTATGTCATTGTAAATGGCTATTGGGTTGGTATTTTCACAAAAAAATTCCGGTAAACTGCCAGAAAATGAGAGATATGGGTGGAAATAAAGACAATTTGTTATTCAAATACTATTTGTTTATCAGTTGTTCTATTTTGACTATCATTTCTGACTGATTTTCATATGAATTCATTAAAGCATGTAATATAGTAGTTCCGTTTTTGCCCCTCTTATTTAGAATAAAGAAATGATCAGTTGCCTCAACCACAAATTTATAGTCATGGGTTGTTAGAAGAACTGCGCCACCATTTTTACAAAAATCTTTTAGTAGGATTAATAATTTCTCCTTAGAACTACTATCTAATGCTGTAAATGGTTCATCTAAAATAAGATATTTCGGATCGTGCAGTAAGGTACTTATAATTGGTTACTACTCAGCAGTGAAGTTAACAATAGATTGTGAATAGATTTTTTCAAATCT
>CAZGWS010000311.1:0-1498 GCA_964528805.1 uncultured Lentimicrobiaceae bacterium
AATCATAGACCCTGAAATACTGATAATTGACAGGAATGCATTTTTTTCGATAGCAGAAAACAATAATGTAATTTGCATAATGATACTAGTGGCAATTAATGCTGAAACAGGTGCACCATTTTTATTAAATTTACCAAATATTTTAGGAAAGACACCATATACAGAAGCTGTGGAAGGCACTTCGGATGCCATTATCGTCCATGCTATCCATGCACCCAGCACCGAAATTATAACGCCAATATTCAACAAGGCAGCTCCCCATTCACCAACAATTGCTTTCATAACATATGCTGTAGAAGGATCGGGAAGTTTTGCCAAATCAGCCTGATTCATAATACCAAAAGAGAAGATACTTATGGCAGCATAAATTATCACAGCACCAACAAAACCAATAATGGTTGCCATGCCTACATCTTTTTTATTTTTAGCACGACCTGATATTACCACCGCACCTTCAATACCTACGAATGCCCATAGTGTAACGAGCATTGTACTCTTTATTTGTGTAGGAAGACTTCCTAATAATGCATCTTTTTTACCCCAAATATCAAAAGAAAGTTGATGCCAATGGGAAGCAAACAACAACACTATTACAAAAATAAATAATGGTATAAGTTTGGCAACTGTTGATATTACATTGAGAAGAGCTGCACCATTTACCCCCCTGCTAACAAAAAAATTCATCAACCAAATTAGTACTGTTGCAACCATTATTGACTGCCAATTATTACCTGAAAGAAAAATAGGAAAAAAGTAACCTAAAGCCTGCATAAGCAATACTGCAAAAGACACGTTACCCATGGAAGCACTTAACCAATATCCCCAAGCAGAATTAAAGCCTACATATTTCCCAAAACCCTCTGCTGCATAGCTATAAATACCTGAGCTGAGATCGGGACGATTATCGCTAAGAATTTTAAAGGTACGTGCCAAAAAAAACATACCGATTCCTGTTATCACCCATGCAATTGCTACAGCACCTAAAGCTGCCCCATTAGCCATATTTGAGGGGAGGTTAAATACACCACCACCTATCATTGAGCCTACTACAATAGCAACTAATCCTAAAAAGCCTACTTTTTTCTTATCGTCAGTCATATTAACATCAAAAGATAATTATATGTGTTTTTAATTGCGCTAAGATATTATTAATATTCGAGTCCTCGTGGTAGTGATTGGAATGGCAGCTTGTTGAAATGGCAGTTGATTTTTTGTTAGCAGGTGTAGGCGTAGGAACGAAGCCCACGCACTGCTATAACAAAAACCAACTGCCATGAAACAACTACAAATGGAAAGCACGTCTATCCACCCAAATAAAAAGCATTACAAAATAAAATAATTTCGTACATTACTCCTTGATACACATTGTTTTAAACCACAGTTTACCTTTGCGCTCATCGCGTTCAACACCGTGGATATCGCTTGTATAGCCGGGGAATATATTTTCAAAATCCTGACGGGCTTTAAGATAATCGAAAATTGGGCGAGCCTTTTCGTT
>CAZGWS010000311.1:1598-3462 GCA_964528805.1 uncultured Lentimicrobiaceae bacterium
AACTCCGCCAACAGCGTACCTTGTTTACCCTTAGTTGTGCCCAAAGAATTGAGGAGCAAAAATGAATAATAGTCGGTTTTTTCGCAAACTATTCCCTGATTAATCAAGTAGTTAGATACTATAGAAGCAGGAATTCCTTCGTCATCCATTTCGCCGTGCTCATTTATACCGGGGGTGGTAAAAGTAAGTTTTATTGGATCGAGCATTGCATAGTCGTCTTCCATGTCCTCAAACCCATGCCATGGATTATCTTTCGACATCACCCACACACTTTGATTTGCTGCGAGAACGGCATCCTCAACATCCTCAAACCTCATCTTTTTACCATCAATCACAACGGTTTTGGGCTGCCACATGCCAAAGAACCAATCATCTTCATCAGTTTCATTAAGCTCGTTGGCAATTAAAACAACTTTTTTCCTAAGCTGGATAGCTTCTAAAATAATATCATTTAGTAACACATCTCCATTATCCTGCATCATTTTTGTGGCTACATCAAGCGATGCAATCATGCTATACTGCGGTGATGTTGACCCATGCATCATGTATGACTCGTTAAATTCGTCGGGGTCAATTTTTACATCACTACCATTTTTTATGTGCAACATAGATGACTGCGAGAAGGCTGTTAGCAACTTATGTGTTGAGTGTGAGCAGAATATTGGTGGGTGTTTTTCATTTTGATCATCGTCGGTCATGCCATAATGATTTTTATACATCTTGTGAAAGCGAGCGTAAGCATACCAGGCTTCGTCGAAGTGCAAATTCTCGACACTATGCTCAAGTTCTCTCTTTATATTTATAACATTATAGCAAATGCCATCGTAAGTTGAGTTGGTAAGTGTTGACATTTTAGGTGTCTTACCTTTCAACTTTGCAGGGATGAGCTTACTCTCTTTTACCTTAGCTTTAATAGTTTCAGGAGTAAACTCCGACAGGCGGACAGGACCGATTATGCCTCGTTTGTTTCGGCGTGGAATCATATAAATTGGAAAAGCTTCGGTGATAACCATTGCATAGTTTAACGATTTATGGCAGTTTCTATCTACAAAAGCAATATCATCACGAAGTACCTGACTGTGCCAAATAATTTGATTTACATTTGAAGTTCCATTAAGTACGTAATACGTATAATCGGCTCCAAAAGCACGAGCTGAATTACGCTCTGCATCGCCCACAACGCCCTCATGGTCAAGTAGTGAGCCCAGCTCAGGTACTGAAATGGAAAGATCGGAACGGAGTGTATTTTCGCCAAAAAATTTGTACAGAGCTACGCCGGCAGGACTTCTTAGAAATCCTTCACCACCCATATGCCCGGGAGTATGCCAAGCATATTTATAAGCCGTAGAATACTTTACAAGAGCACCAAAAAAAGCAGGGTAAATTGTATTTAGATATTTGAGAAGATGCCTTTCGATACGACCGGAGATAAACTCGCGAGTATCGGAGAGTTTCCACAGATAGCCGTTTATATTTTTAAGAATATCAACAGGGATAGCCTCTGTTTCAAGCCTGTCGGTTAGCAGCAAAATGGGAATTTTCTTGTTTCTGCTTCTCATTCTATCAATTAACTCATTAGCAGACATAAAATCTTCAAATAATTCATCGTCATACTCATCGCTCATATCCCAATCAATTACAACAGCTCCAAGATCGGATCGCGAAATAAATATTTCGAATGCATCTTTGTATGAGAAAGACGGGATAACACTACATTTTTGAACATTCTCGAGTTCGGCTACTAACTCTTTAAGCCTGTATCCTTCATCAGATACTTCCTGAAACTGACCGGATACAATTAATATCGGCCATTGATGTTTACTAGCTTTCATAGGTTTTAATTTTTAATGTTTGTAAAGTTTAA
>CAZGWS010000312.1:0-3434 GCA_964528805.1 uncultured Lentimicrobiaceae bacterium
TAGTTTGAACTAAATCTACATAGCCTTTAGTTTTTTCAATTCGGCTTTTGCTACCTCCAGACCATTATATTGGACATTTTCAACTATCGCCTTTTCAAGTTCCAGTTTCGCTTCTTCAATTCTACCTTTCTCAATATAAACCATGCCTAAATGATAGTGCATTTCTGGAATGATGCCTTCTTTTTTCATCACTGACTCAAGGGCAATCAAAGCATCATCCACTTTTCCATTCTTGTAACTTACCCATCCATAAGTATCAAGAATTGCAGGATACTCTGAATTTTTCAACGGAGCAACCAAAGCATAGGCTTGCTGTAGTCTTTGTTTATCAGAGCTTTCCACTAGTAATGCGGCCATATTATTCACTGCAAACACATTGTCAGATTCTATAAGCAATAATTTTTCATATGCTTTAATTGCCTTTTCCTTGTCGTCAGCAACCGTATTCAATCCCCCTAAACGCATCAGAAAATTAGTACTTTTAGGTATAGCGGTTAATCCTCGCTGAAAAACATTAATAAGCTTATCCAGTTGTTTCTGAGCCACATAAACTGATGCCAGGTTTTCATAACCCAACTCGATTTTTGGCTTAAGTTCTACAACGCGTTCATACAAACGCTCAGCATCAGTAAACTGCTTGTTTTGTCGATACAATTCAGCACGCATGGTTAATAGGGCAGGATTATCTTTATCCTCAGCAAGAATATCATCCAGTAAACTTTCTGCTTTACCTTGTTGTTTCAAAGCAAGATAACTATTAACTAACCCTGCCAGCACTTCTGGCTCTGCAGGTTTTGTAGCTAAAATATTATTAAATTCGCCAATAGCATCCTTATATTTCTTTTGTGCTACGTATAACTGAGCGAGTTTATAATGCGGTAATTCTTTAGTCTCTGACTTTTGCAAAAGTTCGTTTGCAAGTTTTTCAGCTTTGCTCCATTCTTTGTTGTTACCATACAAATCAATTAGCATAACGGCAATATCACGATCATCCTGAAACATTCCCTGTGATTTTTCTAATATTTCGATTGCCCCTTTCTCATCCTTTAATCGAACCTTTACTCGAGCCAAGTTTTTGACTGCAAGCAATGTTTTTGGATTGACCAACAATACTTTTTCTAGTGTTTCCTGAGCCAGTTCGTACTTATTCGCTTGTATTTGCGCAATAGCCTGCAACATCAAAGCCTTTTCATTCTGCGGCTCATCCCTCAATACTGTTCTGACATCAGCAATGGCACCATCAAAATCCATTTCCTTTAGTAAAAACCCCGCTCTAAACAACAGAGCTTTAGAATTTCGTGAATCGAGTTCAATCACCTCTTCTATCAATTTTCTAGCTTTAACAGCATCGCCTTTAAAATTAATAAAATTTGCCAATTTAATGCGCGCTTCTATCCCCGAGGCACCCAATTTATCATCTTCAATTATTGCCTCAAGAATCTGCTGAATTTTTTTCGGCTGATCTTTAAACAAAGTTAACTTTGCAAATCTAAAACCAAAGTTTTCCGGGCTTTCGCTAATTAATTGGTCTAATTTCTTTACAGCCCTCTCAACACCATACTGACGATTTAAAAAATCAACCAATACTAATTTTGGCTGATCTTTATCAGGCAGTTGTTTAACCAGTTTATTTAAAACTTCCTCAGCCAAATCATTTTTTTTCTCAGCAACATAAAGCTTTGCCAAATTATAATAAAGATTTTCCTTGTCTGGAAACCGTTGAATCAATGAATTATATAGAATCTTCGCTTCATTCTTTTTATCGTCATCCAGCAAAGTTTTAATTTTTAGCAATGCCAACCTCAATTTATCTGGATGTGCAGCCAAAGCATTTTCCAAAATAGACTTTGCTTCTGATAGTTTATTTTCTTTGCCTAGTATATTCATCATCAATAATGAGGCTTCATAATGCCCAGGCTCTATTTCCAATACTTTTTTCAATAACGATTTTGCTTGTGCCTTTTCATTTTTGGACAAATGAATAGTTGCCTTTAAAGCAAGAGCATCTGGATTATCAGGCTGCTTTGCCAATACAATTTTCACCTTTTCAGATGCTTTTACTGTATCTTTACTAAATAAAAGTAACTTTCCCAACTTTAGTTGAGCTTCAAAATAATCCGGCTTGGCCTCAACAACAGCTGACAAATTGCCAAACATTTTTCGCCAGTTCTGATTTTTTTCAGCGGCAAGAGCTGTTAAATATCTTGCTTCAATATTTTTAGGGTTTATTTGTAAAACATTCTTTAGCTCAACCTGCATTTTTTCATAGTTAGCCTCATCGAAATATACTTGAGCTCTACTGAGATACTTCGCTTCTCTGTCTTTAGCACCATCGCATCCTGCTAAAAAAAGAAAACACCCTCCTAAAAACAGCAATAAAACTTTTTTATCTCGCATTTTTTCCTCAATTTAATACTAACGCTTAAATAACAGTTCTAAATACCCCATCTATATTTAGAATTTATAAAACCATAATATCTCCTAATTACCCATGAATCTCTGTCTTAGATGAGTATAAAGGTGACACCTTGCACATCGTCATCCCCGAGGTCTTTTATCGGGGACCTATTCATGCAAAAAGTAGATTCCTGCTAACAGAATGCAGGAATGACGGGGCTGTGTGGTTACATTTTTCAAAATAGCGGAAGCTCATGGGTAATCAGGTAAAATCATATTAATAATTCTCTAACAAAATATCAAAACAAACATTTTCTCTATGACTGATAAACGGTAATTGAGCAAAGGCATAGATATCATTTGGTCAAAAAAATAGTAAGAAAATCAGTACAAAGTTGGTAAAACAATAGCCATAATTAAAACCCCGGAAACCGCTGCAAGATATCTGGACAATCTAAATTTATATATATCCCTATGCAATAAATATTCCAGTGCATAAACCAGACAAAACAACCTGAACGTTACATGCTCAATCAATTTCAAATCGACTAACAAAATACTGGCAATAACAAACAGCACCACCAAGACATCTTGCGTCGTTACTCTGAACTTTGTTTTCCTAGTGATACGGATAGCTATGGATACAACAACAATCAAGACAAACAAAAAGGCATCCACTGCCCAATGGTTAAAATCCACCAATTCAGGAAATTCTTGTCCCATAACACTGGCAAATATTGCTGCAATATAGATACTAAACCGCACCCAAATATCCTGAGCGACTTTAGGTAGCAATAAAAACAGTAGTAAACCGGATAACATTAACAAATAAAGTTCGTTAGGCATTACCGCAATGCGATCTTTCAAAAAAATTATTTGTATTAACAAAAATATTGCCAGTGAATAGTTAATATAATGGCGACAAAAATGAAATAATTTTTCATTTCGCCATATCCGAAGACCTCGTCTATTATGGCCTTCCTCCACTCTATGCAGGCTCCACTGAGCCTTGCTTGCCCAATAAAAAAACAATAAAA
>CAZGWS010000313.1:0-1828 GCA_964528805.1 uncultured Lentimicrobiaceae bacterium
TCTATAAAAATACCACCCAAACCAAATAAAATCATGTGTCCGAATTTATCTTCTCGTTTTACGCCGGCAAATAATTCTGTACCGGTAAGCATTGGCTGTAGCAATACCCCGGTTGCATCATCAATTGCCATCATACGTTTCATTTCCGAAATCACCTTATCGGCATCAGTAATATTAAGACTAACGCCTCCCACATCAGATTTGTGAACAGGTCCTACTACTTTCATAACTAGCGGAAAGCCAACATCTGCAGCAACATTTTTTACTTTGTCGATATTAGTTACCACCAGCTCATGTACCCTGTTGATACCGGCAGCATCAAGAAGATTTTGTAATGCTTCAGGTGATAGATAGCCACTTTTACTGCCATTGATAATGCTCCTTATTTTTTTAATATCTATTGTAACCGCAGCATTGGCATGAACAGCAGGCATCGTTGTATTAACAATTTTAACGAGGGCATTACCAAGCGTAACTTCATCAGGAAAGTAAACTCCACCGGCTTTTACAAATGCTTCAACTTCATTTTTAGCTGTTAGCACAGATGGCATTACTGGGAATATAGGTTTTTTTGAATTAGCTATTTTATCAGCAAGCAATTCATAAACATCAAAGATATCGAATAATCCGGGTGTTCCAAAAATAACTACCATGGCATCAATATTATCAAATTTAGTATCAACATAGTCGATGATAACTCCGAGTTGTTCTGCCGTTCCTGTTGCGAGGAAGTCGATAGGATTTGCAACCGACGAGCCGGGAAACAGCTGCTGTTTTAGCTCCTCGGCATCCTTACCTTCAATATGAGGGACTGATAATCCGCCATTTGACAATGTATCGGTGAGCATTACGGCAGGACCGCCGGCATGTGTAATTATTGCAATATTTTTTCCGGTAAGCCCAGGATACATAAATACTGACGCCACGCTAATCAGGTCTTCGCGACCATAGCACCTTACGATTCCTGCTTTTTTAAATAGTGCATTAACTGCAACATCAGGACTTGCAAGAGCACCCGTATGCGATGATGCTGCCCTACTACCCGCTTCGGATGCCCCAGCTTTAACGGCGGCAATACGGCAACCTTTTTTAATGAGCGACAAAGCATGCTTCAACAGCATCTGCGGCTTGTCAATATTTTCAAGATACAGAAGTTTTACCTTTGAGTCAGTCTCAGGATTAAAATTCTCATCCATGTGTTTCAATATCTCTTCAACACCAAGCTGAGCCGAGTTACCTACCGAAAATACATTAGCAAACTGTAAGCCTTTGGGGATACCGGCTTCCATAATAAAAGCCGCCGTTGCCCCCGACCCCGAAATCAAATCGCAGCCAAACGGGTTAAGCATAGGGATCGGCTCGGTAAAAACACTATGATGCTGTGGTGTTAACACTCCGATGCAATTAGGTCCGATTAGCGAGCCGCCAACTTTATTGATAATAGCTACTACCCTGTCTTCCAATACCTTACCTTCATAACTCTCTTCGCTAAAACCTGCTGATAATATTATAAAAGCCTTTGTATTTTTATTTTGCGTCAAAAATTCAACAATTTCGGGTGTATATTTAGCAGCGACAGCAATAACAGCTAAATCAACATTGGGCAATTCATCGGGATTACGATAACTAATAACCCCTTGTACGCTATCTGTTTTAGGATTTAGCACATACAATTTGCCATCAAAATTACCATCAATAATGTTCTTCAATATTTTTCCACCGGGTTTGTGTATATCGTCAGATCCGCCAACGATAACGATACTTTTTGGATGCGTAAGTTCTTTTGTAATCATGGTCATTTTTTAAGTGCACAAAGCTACATAATTCC
>CAZGWS010000313.1:1928-3399 GCA_964528805.1 uncultured Lentimicrobiaceae bacterium
TAAATTGAGTAAAAAGTCGATCATATTCTCTTCATTATTTCTATTGATGCTTTCTGTTTCGATAAACACTAATGCTCAAAGAAGAAAGGTATTAAATTTACCATCATACGACCAAAATCAATACCACTTTGGATTTATTTTAGGGATAAACCACTTACTTTTTACGGTTAAGCCCACGGACAATTTATCGTTTATAAAATGGAATCCAGATCAATCGCCGGATGTATTTGGAGATTCTATGTATGTTTACAGCGTTACATCTACGCCAACACCGGGTTTTTCGGTGGGCATTCTGGCAAATTTAAGGCTCGGCAAATATACTGATTTACGTTTTGTCCCCTCCTTACTATTTGGCGAAAGGTTACTGAATTTCAATATATTAAGATACAGAAATGGCGAGCCGTTATTTGTTGAGATACAGAAAAGTATCACATCAACAATTATTGAAATCCCACTTGAGGTTAGATATAAATCGAAAAGAGTAAATAATTTTAGAGCTTATGTGTTAACAGGCATAAAATACTCATTAGATTTAGCATCACAAAAGAAAACACCGGCGGGCGAGGTGAGCTCAAACGTAAAACTCCATCGTAACGACCTGTCGGTTGAAGCCGGTGCAGGCTTTGAGTTTTACACAACCTATTTTAAGTTTGGCACCGAATTAAAAATGGGATACGGATTGCGGAATTTAATAATTAACGAAGATAATATCTATGCCGGAAGTATTGCCCGGCTTAACTCCAAGGTTTTTCTACTTTCTTTCACGTTTGAATAGCAAAATTTAATTTACCTTGGGGGGAGGTTATACTTTGCTTCTCGCAATTAATATTTCTAATAGACACAATATGAATGTGAATAACGATACTGTCGGTTTATTTAATCTGGTAAACAAAAAATCATCGCTTAAAAATAAAGTTTATAAGAATACTTTTGACACATTTGGTTTAATTAAAGAGTGTGTAAATAACTTAAGCAACGATTACCTGAAGTACCAAAATGTAAATAATGCACCTCCGTCTTTTGAAATGAAAGTACGCAGCAAATTTGAACTTGATTTGAAATTTGGTGGCGATATGCTACTATTTAATATGCACACAAACGTATTTGAATTTTCGCGCCACCATGAAATAATGCGGACATCGTATATAAAAAATGACAAAGAGAGATCCTACTGTGGTGTTATTAATATCTATAATTTTATTGCCGACTCATTTAAATTTAACCGTATAAACGATATCGGATACCTGATAGGTCGCATTTTTATCAATAAAGATAATCATTATTTTATTGAAGGTAAACGTGAGTTAAAATACATCTGCAGTAGTTTTGAGAAAAACAAAATAAATACTAATTCTATTGAAGATATTATTAAAGAGGCGGTTAAATATACTATTAATTTCGATCTACTCACGCCAGATTACGATTTGGTAAAGTATGTAACGGTAAATGAGATGAAAAGCACACTCGATTC
>CAZGWS010000314.1:0-3386 GCA_964528805.1 uncultured Lentimicrobiaceae bacterium
TGCCTCTTTTTATATAGGATTCCTCCCAATGCTGTTGCCGCAAGAAACAATACTGTAACTTCTCCAAGAGTATCAAAGCCTCTGAAGTTTACAACTATACTTGTTATAGTATTTGCTACTTTAAGTTCGCTAACGGTTTTATCAAGATAAAAATCTTTAACACCGGTTTTTACAGCAGGACCATATTTTCCAAGATCCATTAAACTAATGACCATAAAATAGCCGACTACCGCTAACAATAATATTACTAGTAACTTCTTCATTTTATAACCGATTTTAAGTCATTTCTATCTTTATAATCATCTTCGTGACGTACAGTATTACGTATAGTGATGATGAAGATAATAGTTGTAAGCGCAACACCAATAGCCGCCTCTGTTAATGCCACATCAGGTGCTTGCAACAAAAGAAATATTGCTGATAGCATTAAACTAATTACTCCGGTGGCAATTACTGCATAAAGTAAATCTTTTTGAGCTATTGAATAAATAGCTGCAGCAACCATCAACACCAACAAAAAGAATATCAATATTATATTTATCATGATTCTACCCCCTCTTTTTCTGTTTCTTGTACTTTGCTATAAGCATCCATATTTTCATCTGTACTTTTGATAAGTGGAAATTGCTTACGCTTGTACATTGCTCTAGCTAAAGCATGCGAACTAATTGGGTTTGAGTATGCTATAAATATCAGAATTGCTAATGTTTTAAGCATCCATGCCCAATCGTTTTCTAACTGTGCAATACCCACTCCCAGTATCACACTCATGGCACCCAAAGTAGTAGCTTTGGTTCCTGCCTGTAATCGGTTGTAAACATCAGGCATACGGAAAATTCCTAATCCTCCAAGGAAAAGAAAAATGCTTCCAATAAGGATGAAAATACCACCTATAATCTCAAATATACTCATAAGGCACCCTCCAAATATCTCGCTATAACAATAACACCTATAAAGCCTAATACTGCATAAACAAGTGCCACATCTAAATAAATAATACGCTGAAAAACATATGATAATAATACCATAGCCGCAATTACAATAATTGAAAGAGTATCCAGAGCAACAGTTCTATCACCTGCTGTAGGACCTTTTACAAATCGAAATGCCGACATTGTAAGTCCTGCTACCATGAAAAATAGTGCTGTATAAATAATATATGTCATATTAAAATATTTTTAAAAGTATATTCTCAAATTTTTCTGCTATCGCCTTATGGGCTTGCTCAGGATTGGTGGTTTGAACATCAATCCAATGAACATAAAAAGTATCGTCTATAACGTCAATACTTAAGGTTCCAGGGGTAAGAGTAATGGCATTTGCCAGTACCATACGCGAAAAATTTGATTTTAAATTTGTTTTAAACTTTACAATACCCGGATTAATAGGCAGTGACGGAGTAAGCACTCTTCTTGCAACATCAAAATTTGATTTAATTAGTTCAATTAAAAATGTAAAGATGAATACAAAAATGTAAAAAATACTTTTGGGGTATAAAATTTTCAGCGTACAGCAAGTAAATATATTAACTGATAAAACAGCTATTAGCGCAGAAACTACAAGACCACTAAGTAATTCTTGTGTAGCAAAACTGGCAGTAAACATGATCCATAAGACCATTAGAAAAAACCAAAGGACAATGAATCGGGATACTTTTGTTGATAAACTAAGACTTTCCATTTTATTTGGTTTAGATTAATCCAGTTCGTATTTTTTATCACCAAAATATTTCATAAACTGAACTCTTTCATATTCAGCAGGATTTGGAGCATTTACCTGACTCATTTTACCTTTAAAATCAGTAAGACTGCTAAATCCGTGTTTCTCCATCCATTTTTTAAGGTCGTCAAGCATTGTTGATACATAATCAATACTATGCGTAAAAAGTGTTGATACCACTTGAACAGCATCAGCTCCTGCAAGGATTTGCTTAATTAATGCTGCTCCATCATGTACTCCCGTAGAAGCAATCAAATCACAGGAAATACGACCCGATAGCAATGAAATCCAACGTAGTGAAATAGCCAAGTCCGAAGGACTGCTTAACACATTTGATGGGATAATTTCAAATTTATCAATGTCGAAATCAGGTTGAAAAAAGCGGTTGAAAAGAACAATACCATCAATACCGCTTTCAGATATTTTTTTCACAAATGCTGCTAAATTCGATGAATAGTAACTTAACTTAACAGCTAAAGGAATGTTAACTTCTGCTTTTACCCTGCTGATTATATCGAAGTATAAATCTTCTGTTTGCTGACTGCTTGCATTGAAATCAGATGGTAAAATAAATAGGTTCAATTCGATGGCATCGGCACCTGCATCCTGGATTTTTTTGGCAAAAAACATCCACTCGTGATTAGTGCTACAATTGATGCTGGCAATAACAGGAATAGATAGTTCTGATTTAGCCTCTTCAATAAGCTTGATGTATTTCTGAATGTTATCTTGTTTGATTTTGAAATCGTAATAATCAAGATATCCATATGCAGCCTCACCTTCTGTTTTCTCATCATCTACAATCTTATTGTATTCGTTATAGATTTCCTCCTCAAAAATTGATTTTAAAACTACAGCTCCTGCTCCGGCAGATTCTGCTTTTTTTAAGTGGTCAAGAGTAGATGTTAAACTAGAACTTCCTACCACCAAAGGTGATCTCAATTCAAGCCCCAAATATTTTACTGATAAGTCCATATTGCTTAATTTAAAGAACTGTTTTTTTACTTAAAGACCGCAAAATTATTAAAGCTTTTAATATCTAAACAAATTTGAGATGTAGTAAGTTACATAACGGCATGTATGCGGATTACAATTTGCTGTTACCTGATTAACAGCCATTTAACAAAATTTTGCTGTGAAGTAATGAACAGTTTGTTTAATAAGCAAATGAGGCTGTTATTTTATAACAGTCCGGTGGGTTTTTACTGTCCCGGCGACCCTTATTTTTATTGTGTATAAATTACATTTTAGGCTTAAATATAAACGTTCTAATTAGTACCTGCAAAAAAAATCATCATTTTCAAGTCTTTGATAAGAAAGCGTCGAAGACAAGGCTTTCGAAGTTTTTAAATTCAAGGAGTTTACGAATTGTAGTTGACTGATTCAAAAATGAGAATAACGCAGTATTTGGCGTTTTTTGCAAAGACTAAATAACTGTTTTTCTTGTATTTGCATAAATCGTAATTTTGTAGATGTTTATGATAACAATAGTTCGTGTAGTTTTTGTTTCTTGCAAAGCCGCTAAGTCGCAAAGGATTGATTGTCAGCATAGTAGCTATTTACCGCTTGTCTTGTAAGCACTTGATTTAGTATGTGTTATAAAACCTTAACGAACTATTGTGATAATGCTTACTGATAAATTTAGGAGTATTGGCTGAAGTAAGCAG
>CAZGWS010000315.1:0-3367 GCA_964528805.1 uncultured Lentimicrobiaceae bacterium
AATCCTAGCACACCCAAACAAAGCTGTAAATTCCCGGTTATCGGCGACGTTATGCCCACTAAGAGTAATGAATCATTTGTTTAAAAATTCTAATTTAAAAGCAAAGGTCTCGTGTGAGTAGCTATCATAATGACCAGCCTGTTACGGGTGCTACTGATAGTCCTGACCGATTAAATCGTGAAAAATTTGCAGCGCACCTTGCAAATATAATCACCCTTGAATCAAGTGATGAATGCTTAACAGTATCACTTGAAGGTAAATGGGGATATGGCAAAACTTCTGTTGTAAATTTAATAAAGAAATCTGCTCTTCGCCAAGAAAACAAACCAATAATAGTAGAATACAATCCTTGGCTCGCAGGAAAAGCAGAAGCTTTAATTCAAGACTTTCTTGTTCAGTTTTCATCACAACTAAATATCCCTGACAGACCAAAAGAAGGCCTTAAAGCAGCTAAAGAATTATTGGCATACTCAAGTTTATTTAATGCTATGAAGTTTATCCCTGGTGTTGAACCATGGGCATCTACGGTGCAAGGCGTCTTCAAGGTTATTGGCGGTACCACCAAAAAAATAAGTAAATTAAAAGAACTAAACTTAATTAGTCGAAAGAACAAAGTTACAGAAATAATAAGAACTCTGAACCAGTCAATAATTGTTGTTATTGATGACATAGATAGACTGGCTCCTGATGAGGCATTTCAAGTAATTAGGCTAGTTAAAGCAGTTGCTGATTTTCCCGGCACATCTTTTCTTCTTTGCTTTGATCCAGAGTATTTAATAGGCGCACTTGAAAAACATGGTATTAGAAAATCTGACCAATATGTAGACAAAGTTGTTCAGCTTCGTGTGCCACTACCCTTAATTACGCACGGGGATATGCAAAGGCTTTCTGATATCGAATTAAATAATCTTTCTGATAAAGACTTAACGCTACATTTCGAAAAGGATCAAGAGAGATTAAGTTTACTCTACCATCAGTATGTTAAGTATTTGATAAGAACTCCAAGAGAATTAAAACGTATCTTTAATAACCTACGGTTAATTCTTGCGCAAACAGAAGGTATGGTTAGCTTTACAGACTTATATTGCCTCTCAGTAATCTCCATAAAGGCGCAGCACATATATCAGTCTCTGAAGGACTCTCCTGAAATGTATATTGGTAGATCATTTGATGATGGCTATTCTTTTGAAAAAGCCGAAGACGTTGTCAAAAGATACGAGAAGAACTTAGATGATCTTGTGAGTAAATGCCCAACCAAAAATCAAAAATATGTACGCGGTCTTCTAGAAGAACTTTTTCCACTATTAAATGATAGTACTTATTCCTCGTATGGAAAAGAATATGACCAACTAGGAAGAGTAGCATCTCAGAAAAGATTGCATATTGCTTTGCACTACCAAGTACCAGCAGGATTTGCCGCTGATACAGACATTAGAGATTTCATTAATGGGGAGATAGATAGGGAAAGTTACTTGAAAAAAGCAATAGATGAAGATTTTGCAGAGCGATTTTTCGAACTTATTAACCAAAATATCAAAGAAGTCGATGATTCAGAAATATTCAATGTATTAGCTTCGATATATAATGTGTTTTTACATTCTGATTATATTGCTTCATACGAAAATGCAAAACACGGATTCTTCGGTTTTGAACCATTCAGAAACATTATCTGGGTTACTAATAAGTTGGTTAGTACGGCAAAAAATAAGGTTGTACTTATTGAAAAGCTTATAGAAAATGGAAATTATTTACCTGTTACAGCAGATATCTTAAGACTATTAATGGTTCAATATGGCGATATCAAGTCAGATGACCCTATATTGCAAGAAGAAAAATGGGTGGAAATAAATAAGTACCATGAAATAAAAGAAAATTGGTCGTTACTCGCAGTTAAGGAGTTAGTGCACGGAAATATTTTGGATTCTGTTCATTCTAGCCATGTATATTATGTTCTTTTCCGGACATCAAGCAATAGTGTAAAAGCACTTTTTGATTGTTGGTTTAGGGATGATGATGGTGTAGAAAAGATTGCTAAGCTAATTGGCAGATGTGGCTCAGATTCTACTAATGGGCCATATGCTCAAATAGATGAATCCCAAATTTCAAGTTTATTGAATTACGATGAGCTAAAAAAACTTGTTAATTTGGAGCTGTCTTCTGGAAAACAACTTACCAATTACCTTAAAGCTGTGTACATGAATATATCAACTGGACAAAAGTACTACTTAAATGATGCAACCAAGCGCGAAAAGTTCTAGATGTTTATTTCGAGCCATGTATAGGTATAACAATTTGCTCAACGTTGACCATTTTATACGCCGTTTCGCTACGCTACACTCCGTATAAAATAGCAAGTTAGCATGGCGTTATGTTTCCAAAAAGGTCAGCCAAATGTTTCCCAAAGCGCTTGTTCTACTGGACCATAATTATTGTTTTGTAAGCGAGCGACAACTATATCTAGAGTATTTCTCTTAATGAGGTTACCCTCGATTGAAATAAGCATTCCAGATTTAAGCTCATCTTTAATAAGAAATAGAGGCATATGTCCCCAAGCCATTTTTTGCATAATAATCTCTTTTTTTGTGTATTGATCGCCAACAGTGATGTATGGCGACTGGTTAAGAACAAAATGATCAGTGGTGGGTAATTTTTTAGCGGTAGAGCGAACAATGCATTGATTAAATTTTTTTAAATCACTATATTTCAACTCGTCAGTAACAGGTATATCTAAAAAACCATTAGCTACAACAGGAACGATTTCTATATTACAGAAATCCTTGTAATCATATCTAGTGTCTGATTTATCAATGTGATGAATGATCAGGTTTGCTTCGCGATAAAATAAGCGTTCATTTGCACCTTCGAGATTTTCAAATAATAAGTTAAGGTGAGTAAATTTATTGTTTTCTGCAAAACTGCGTAAAATTTTTAATGCTGGTGCTAAAGGAGTTACATCACCTATTGCAATAGAAATTTCCGTATCTTTATTGTCTCGTAAATGCTGTGACAAATTCTTCAAATCTTCAATATCATTCAATACTTGTATACAACGCCGATAAAAGACTTTGCCTTGTTCAGTAGGAGTGGAGCGATAGCCGCTTTTATTAAACAAAGAAAACCCAAGTTCATTCCCAAGCTTTTTTAAATTGGCGATAACACTTGGGTGAGTTTTATGAAGAAAATTAGCTCCAGCTTGAATACTGCCATGTTCAACGACAGCAACAAAAGTCATCATTTGATAAAGTGTAATATTCATAATGTATAGCATTCCTACATAGTTGGTAGAAACAATATACTATTTTATTACATTGTTGCGTATTCCGGCGAAGTTGATCATCGATTCTGTCCGAAGTTGACCACCTAAACT
>CAZGWS010000316.1:0-3359 GCA_964528805.1 uncultured Lentimicrobiaceae bacterium
AATTATTTAATATTGGATTATACACATAAAGTTACTACTTTTGCCGTCCGAAATTTAAAGCGAAAATAGAAATGGCTAAAAAGAGTAAAGACGCAAGGATACAGGTAATACTTGAATGTACTGAACACAAGCATAGCGGAATGCCCGGAACATCTCGATATATTACTACAAAAAATAAAAAAAATACTCCTGAAAGACTTGAGTTAAAGAAATATAACCCAATCTTGAAGAAAATGACTGTTCACAGAGAAATTAAATAAATTATACCATGGCTAAGAAAGTTGTTGCATCACTACAATCATCCGGAAAGGATTTTGCAAAAGTTATTAAAATGAAAAAATCCCCTAAATCAGGAGCTTATTCATTTAAGGAAGAAATTATTCCTACAAATCAGGTAAAAGATTATTTCAAAAAATAAATCTTAGTACAGATAAAAATTTTATTCTTACTTAAACGGCTTTTTCCTGCATTGTTAGGGAGAAGCTTTTTTTGTTAGATATATATTATACTTTAACAATAATTGGATATGGGATTATTTTCAATGTTCTCAAAAAAACAGCAAAAAGAAGAACTTGCAAAAGGCTTGGAGAAAACACGTATTAGCGTATTCTCCAAAATATCAAAAGCTGTTGCCGGCAAATCAAAAGTTGACGACGAAGTACTCGATAACCTTGAAGAAGCACTCGTTCTATCAGATGTTGGTGTACACACAACTTTGAAAATAATTGAGAGGATCGAAGCTCGAGTTGCTCGCGATAAATACATAGGCACAAGTGAGTTAAACACAATCCTAAAGGAAGAAATAGTAGGGCTTTTATTAGATAATAACACCGAAGACGGCTATGATTTTAATATACCCTCAAAAAATAAACCATACGTAATTATGGTTGTAGGCGTTAACGGCGTTGGTAAAACAACAACAATAGGTAAGTTAGCTCATCACTTTAAATTAGCAGGTAAAAAGGTTGTGCTGGGTGCTGCCGACACATTCCGTGCTGCGGCTGTGAAGCAACTTACAATTTGGGCCGAACGAGTTGGCGTAACAATAGTAAGTCAGGGTATGGGAGCCGACCCCGCCTCTGTAGCTTACGACACACTTAAGTCGGCAGTAGCGCAAAATGCCGATGTGGTTATTATCGACACCGCCGGACGGTTGCATAACAAAATTAATCTTATGAACGAACTGTCAAAGATAAACCGTGTTATGCAAAAAGTAATCCCTGATGCTCCACACGAAATACTTTTAGTACTTGATGCATCAACCGGACAAAATGCTATTGAACAAGCTCGGCAATTTATTGCAGCTACCAATGTTAATGCTCTCGCTCTTACAAAACTTGACGGCACGGCAAAAGGAGGCGTTGTTATTGGAGTATCAGACCAGTTTAAAATACCTGTAAAATATATTGGCGTAGGTGAAAAGATGGAAGATCTTCAAATTTTTAATCGAAAGTCTTTCGTTGACAGCCTTTTTGCTTAAAGCATGTTTATTGCAACAAAACTACTATACTCACCTGCCATTTTTATCTAATCTGGTTAATTAGGCATAAACTTGTAGCTATATACAAAATAATTCTGAATCATGAAGAAAAAGATAAATATCATTACACTAGGCTGTTCTAAAAACCTAGTAGATTCTGAAGTACTTATGAATCAGGTGCGTGGCGATTATTCTGTAGTTCACGATTCAAACGAAAAAGCAGATGTTATTGTAATAAATACTTGTGGTTTTATTAATAACGCTAAAGAAGAATCAATAGATACAATATTGGGTGCACTTCAGGCAAAAGCAAACGGCGATACCAAAAAAGTGATTGTAACCGGCTGCCTGTCTCAAAGATATAAAGATGAGCTGTCAAAAGAAATTGATGGTATTGATGGTATTTTTGGCGTTAATGAAATCCCAAAAATTCTAAACTCGATAGATGTTGACTATAAAAAGAAGCTTTTCGGCGAAAGACTTTTAACAACTCCAAAACACTATGCTTATTTAAAAATATCGGAAGGCTGTAATCGTAACTGCTCTTTTTGTGCTATTCCAATCATTAGGGGTAAGCATGTGTCAAAATCAAAAGAAGAAATAGTTAGCGAAGTAGTATTTCTCGCAAAACAAGGTGTTAAAGAGGTTATTCTAATTGCACAAGATTTAACATATTACGGTATCGACAACTATAATAAGCGTGAACTGCCTGATTTACTGAACAGAATATCCCAAGTCGAAGGAATTGAATGGATAAGACTCCATTACACATATCCTGCTAATTTCCCAACCGGATTACTTACCGTTATGCGTGATAATCCTAAAGTTTGCACATATATGGATATGCCACTGCAACACATAAACAGTCGAATATTACGGTCGATGAAAAGAGGTCTTGGTGGCGAGAAAACAATTGAACTTATCAGAAAAATAAAAAAGATTGTCCCCAATATGGCTCTGCGTACAACCTTAATAGTGGGATATCCTGGCGAAACAGAAGCGGAATTTCAGCAACTCATGGACTTTGTTAGAGATAGCAAATTCGAACGGCTTGGCGTTTTTACATATTCACATGAAGAAGATACCGCAGCTTTTTTACTTAACGATAACGTGCCGGAAGATGTAAAACAAGACAGACGTAACAAACTGATGATGCTTCAGCAAGACGTATCTTACGAGCTAAACAAACAAAAAATTGGAAGCACCTTAAAAGTAATTATCGACAGAAAAGAAAACGATAATTATATTGGAAGAACTGAGTACGACTCTCCTGAAGTTGATAACGAGGTAATTATTAATAATTATAATAGCAAACTAAGTGTTGGTCAACTTTACAATGTTACAATTACCAATTCCGACTTTTACGATCTTTACGGAAAAGTAGAATGATTCCTTTTGAAAATACACTTGCCATCTTTATGCCTGTTATTAGTATCCATAAACGGATAATTGTATTAAAAACTCTATGTTTTAACTGATCTTTTCGGATAATTTAAGTGATGTAATTATTTTAAATTATTCTATTTAACTCATTTTCATGATATTATAATCTTTGGCACATAAATTGCATTATTTTTATCATAGTTGCTTTTGCAGCAAGATAAAATTGTAATTAAAATTTGGTTTTGGTTGATTCAGGTCGGATGGGAATATTTCTCGCCGGCCTGTTCTTTTTTATCACCTTCCAACTAAATCCATACTGTTAACAAAAACCTATTCTGATAAATTTATACAAAACTAAAATGCATAATTAGTACCTGTAAGAAAACTCATCATTTTCAAGTCTTTGATAAGAAAACGTCAAAAATAAGGCTTTCGAAGTTTTTGAATTCAAGGAGTTTACGAATTGTAGTTGACTGATTCAAAAATGAGAATAAAG
>CAZGWS010000317.1:0-3329 GCA_964528805.1 uncultured Lentimicrobiaceae bacterium
AAAATAAAGGGATTTTCGCTTATTTTTAACTCTTTTTCTTAACTTAATGGCAGTGGCAGGTTCCGTGGGAATACATTTGGGACGCGCTGCGCCTCGAAACACAGCGTGTTTCTTAATGAGTTCCCTCGCAGCGCCTGTGGGAACTAGAAATTACTAAAAAAGAGTAATTAAACACACTAATTGTCAAAATGATCTATGATTTTATATTAGAGATCTAAATCAATTTCCAGATTAGAACTCCCTATTTCTAAAAGACTATTGAACCCATTAGAGGAAGTCGATCATGAGCAATCCAAACCAAAATATACCTGAGACAGGTATTCTTGGATTAAAACAAAACTGGCGTAAAGACTTAAAGTCAGGCTTTCTTGTATTTCTACTGGCTTTACCTTTATGTTTAGGTGTTGCCCTAGCATCAGGCTTCCCTACCGCTGCGGGTATTATTCCAGCGGTTATAGGTGGTTTACTCGTTTCTCGTATTAATGGCACTTTTGTGACTATTACAGGCCCTTCAGCAGGACTCATCGTTGTACTTTTAGCTGCGGTAGAAAGTTTGGGTGAAGGGGATATGATGCTGGGTTATCAATTAACTTTAGCAGCAATTGTAATTTCCGGCATCTTACAAATTATTTCTGGCTATTTTAAAGTTGGAAAAATAGGTGCTTTATTTCCCGCTTCTGTCGTTCATGGTATGTTAGCCGCTATTGGTATTATCATTATCGCTAAGCAAATCCATATCATGCTTGGCGTTAATACTACTTTTGATAGTATATTCTCAACAATTGGTCAAATTCCTCATACGCTTTTACATCCAACACCTGGAATCGCAACAATTGGCTTAATCGGTTTAGGTACTTTAATTTTTTGGCCTTTTGTAAAACATCCGATTCTTAAAAGAATCCCCTCTCCTTTAGTCGTATTAATTGTAGGGATGGGATTAGGACAGTTTTATGGTATTCAACATGAGCATTTCCACCTTTTTTTCCTGGATCAGGTCTATATTGATGAGCATAACCACATCGTTGCGCCTGAATATTTAGTTGATATTCCGGACCATATATCCTCTTTCTTTTATTCCCCTGACTTTTCAAAAGTCCTGACAATGGAATTCTTGGGGGCTGTCATTAGTCTTTTTCTTGTTGGCAGTCTGGAATCTTTGGTCGGGGCTGTTGCAGTTGAAAAACTTGACCCATATAAACGTGAATCAGATTTGGACAAAGATTTAACTGCCATCGGAGCTGGAAATATAGTTTCCGGATTTTTAGGTGGACTACCTTTAATGTCAGAAATTATCAGAAGCTCTGCAAACATTGAAAATGGAGCGAGAACTGGCTGGGCAAATTTCTTTCATGGTTTAATCTTTTTAGTCTTTGTTTTATTGTTTCCTCATCTTATACATAATATTCCTTTAGCAACTTTAGCCGCTTTACTGGTTTATACAGGCTACCGTCTAGCTGCACCTAAACAGTTTAAAGAAATTTTAGCTATTGGTACTGACCAGCTCGCCTTGTTTGTTATTACAATAGTCGGCGTATTAGCGACTGATATATTGAAGGGGATCATCTTAGGTGTTATCGCCAAACTGGCAATAGAGTTGATGCGAGGAGTCTGGCCTGAGAATATTTTCAAAATTCACTTTAAGGTTCAACGTCCCGATGATAAAACGATCAAAATAGTTTTATCAGGTTCGGCTCTATTTTCTAATTTTTTGCCACTCAAAAATGTGTTATCAGAAATTGAACCAGAAAAATCGATTATCTTTGATTTTTCAGATGGTTATCTAATTGATCATTCAGTAATGAAATATATTGATGATTTTAGCCGCGACTACACCGCACATGGTGGAGAATGCAAACAAATAGGTCAGGTGCTAAAAAAATTCTCTAACCATGAGTTAGCAGCGCAACTAATGACCGCAGACGATAGGAAAAATTAACGTACTTCCAACTTTTTATTCATCGCTGAAGACGGATTATAGGCAAAGATACTTGTAATATCAGAGCCTATGTTTGTTTCTAAATCGATTTTATATTCCGCTACTACTTTTATGACAAGTATTATAGGGTTGTAGCGTGCATTTCCTCTTATAAAAATTCTGCCATAAAAAATAAGTTAGTTTTGTAGAAACTTACTTGTCAGGTTTCTCTAATTCCTTTTTCTCTAATTCCTCTTTCTCGTTATTTTCTTCCTCTTTTACTTCTGCTAAGGATTTAATATATTCAGTAAACCATGGCAATTGCTTAATATTTTTCAGATCCTCATCATTGATAATATTTTGTTCGTCTGGAACCAATCCATAGTTTCGTGCATTTTCCAAAGCAGTTAAACAAGCATCACTCTCATTGCGTAAAGCATGCAAGCAAGCCAAGTTGTAAGAAGCAGAACCCTGCTGAATATTTTCAGCTGTATCAAACGATTTTTTTGCTTTGCTATAAAGCTCATTATCAATATTAACTTGTTTGCTCTTAGCTAAGCCCATCAAAGCAACTCCATTGTCTATCGAAGCACCTAAATGCCTAGGAGAAATCGTTTTACAAGTAGAAAATTTAGTAATGGCTTCTTCAAATATTGTAATTGCCTCATTAGAAGGTTTAGTAAATGCCTGATGCAAAATTGCAAATCCCCAATAATAAACTGCATCTGCATAATTTGAAGACTTCTCTGAAATAGTCGAAAAATTATCATAGGCTTGCCGAAATAATTGATCGGCCTTTTCACCCTTTTCTTCTCGTGCCTCAAAGGTTAATTTTTTAGCTTTTTCCAATTTACTACCACTTAATAAATAGCCAAGAATCGACATATTCTTTCCTGTAAGGTAAAGTCTGGATTCAAAAGATCCAGATTAAATTATTATAAAAAAATACATGTAAAATGTAATGAGGTTTTAGAGCTAACCGTATTTTACATGAACTTAACTTCGACTAATTTTTTCCACCAACTTGATAAAGTCTCTGTAGAAATTAGCAATTCAACTGGCAATGTTGCCAATGTTTTAGGAATGGAAAATAAATAATATATAAGTTATTTATTTTCCATTCCTTAGTTACAATCTTTAACCTAGTACTCGATCAATATTATATTGATCGAGTACTAGAAAAAACCAGTTGGATCATGGATTCTAGCACAAACTATTATCTCCTCAACACTTCAAAAAATACTCGTTTAACCGAATGGGTAAATCTCAAATTTTTCAAAGAACTATGAAACCACAAGATTACATTATAATTTCATCCCTTAACTCTAATTTGGTTCTAGTGAATCACTAATAAAGCATTGCCTCTACAATTTTACTTGTTTAGAATTAAACTTATTTTGAAAATCAGGCTAAA
>CAZGWS010000318.1:0-3305 GCA_964528805.1 uncultured Lentimicrobiaceae bacterium
CCCCCAGTGTGATAACAGAACCATCTCAAGTTATTGGAACAATTATGAATCTTGGGAATACTGTTATTGATGAGGTAACTGTAACATGGGTTTCATATGCCGGCATTGAGTATGATTCTACTTTTACTAACCTAAATTTAGGGTTGCTGGAAACCTCAGAGCTTGATTTTGATGGAATGTGGTCTTCACCATTTGGCGATCATGATTTAAAAATGTACATCAATAGTGTAAACGGACAATCTGATCTTAATCCGGAAAACGACACTTTAATTAAATCTATTTCGTATCAAACAGTAGTGCTGCCTCGTAAACCTGTTTTCGAAGAGTTCACCAGCTCAACATGTGCTCCTTGTGCAAGCTTTAACTCTTCATTTGTACCGTGGTGTAATTCAAATGCTGATGATATAACATTAGTAAAATATCAAATGAACTGGCCCGGAGCCGGCGACCCATATTATACTGCCGAAGGTGGTACGCGAAGAAATTATTATGGCGTAACATATGTTCCAGATTTGTATTGTAACGGCAGTCAAGTCGCAACAAATATCAGTGCTGTTAATACAGCTTTTAATAGTGCATCTCAACTTACATCAACTTTAGATGTAGTATCTACGTTTACCATGTCAGGAAGTAACATTTCTATTACTACTAATATTCTACCATTCTCAAACAGCTCATCATTAAAGGTTTACAACGTAATTATAGAAAAAATAACAACCGGAAATGTTGGAACAAACGGCGAAACCGAGTTTGAGCATGTAATGATGAAGATGATGCCAAGTGCAAATGGAGCCAACGTTACTTTTGTTAGCGGTGAGCCAACGCAACTAACTTATTCCTACGATATGTCAACAACAAATACCGAAGAATATGACGATCTGTTAGTCGCTGTAATGGTTCAGGATCCATCAACTAAGGAAATTATACAATCCGCTTATGGCACACAAGATGCAAATTATTCTCATGAAGCTCGTCTAAATTCAATTACCCTTGATGGCATTCCTCTTGAAGGCTTCGACCCAGATATTTACTATTATGATGTAAAACTACCGGTTGGAACAATTGAAGAACCTGTACTACAAGGTTATCCCATGAACAATAACGCACTTACTCTTGTAAGTATGGCATATGCTATACCTGGTACTGCAATGATTGATGTTTATGCCGAAGATCGTTACCAACATAAACAATACAGCATTCATTACAGCTACGATTATGTAAGTGTTGATAACAATACACAATCACTAATATCAATTTACCCTAACCCTGCTTATGATAAACTTTACATAAACGGTTTAGAAGATGCAGATATTTCAATAATATCTTCTAATGGAAGTATGATTTTAAAAAAACATAATTTTAATGGTAATATGATTGACGTTAGTAGTTTTAGCCGTGGCGTTTACATACTGAATGTTCGCACAAAAACTGATCAGAGTCTTCAGAAAAAAATTATTATTTTGTAAGACAACATACAACTGAGATTGAATACATAATATTATCAAGCTGTCTATTTCATTACGCAAATAGGCAGCTTTTTTTATCTTTGCAAAAAATATTTATCATGCAATTAAGCGAACAGGAACAAATTAGACGTAACGCACTTACCGAATTAAATAAATTGGGTATTAACGCATACCCACCGGAGGAATATAAAGTAAGCGCATATGCCACCGATATAAAAGAACAATTTCTCTCCAATAACACTCTATTTCAAGATGTTAGCATGGCTGGCAGGATAATGAGTCGGAGGATTATGGGAGCCGCCTCATTTATGGAACTGATGGACTCAACCGGTAGAATTCAGCTTTATTTTAAACGCGACGAAATATGCCCGGGAGATGACAAATCTCTTTACAATATTGTTTTTAAACGCTTACTCGATATTGGTGACATTATTGGTGTAAACGGGTATATCTTTATTACTAAAATGGGCGAGATAACTCTACATGTTAAAGAATTTACCATCCTCTCAAAATCATTACGCCCATTGCCAATAGTTAAAGAAAAAGATGGCAAAATATACGATGCTTTTACTGATCCTGATCAAAGATATCGCCAACGTTATGTTGATTTAATTGTAAACGAAGGAGTTAAAGACACTTTCGTGAAGCGTGCACAGGTTATTCGCTCAATGCGCAACTTCTTAAACGACAAAGGTTATTTGGAAGTTGAGACGCCAATACTACAGGCAATACCCGGCGGTGCAGCGGCAAAACCGTTTATCACGCACCATAACACTCTAAACATGCCCCTGTATTTGCGAATTGCAAACGAACTTTATCTTAAACGATTAATTGTTGGAGGCTATGAAGGTGTATTTGAATTTGCAAAAGATTTCAGAAATGAAGGGATGAGCCGCTTTCATAATCCTGAGTTTACACAAATGGAGATTTATGTTGCCTATAAAGATTATTTCTGGATGATGGAAATGACTGAAAAGATGATTGAGAAAATCGCAACAGACTTGCATGGAACAACAGAGGTGCAAGTTGGCGAAAATATTATCAACTTTAAAGCTCCATTTAAACGCCTTAGCATTATTGATGCAATTAAACAATTTACGGGCTTTGATGTATCAAAGATGAATGTAACTCAACTTGTTGACACATGTAAAAAACTTGATATCGAAACCGATCCATCAATGGGTGTTGGTAAATTAATTGATGAGATTTTTGGAGAAAAGTGCGAAGGCTCATTCATTCAACCTACTTTTATTACCGATTATCCTGTTGAGATGTCGCCACTTTGCAAACGCCATCGTAACAATCCACAGCTAACCGAACGCTTTGAGCTAATGGTTAACGGCAAAGAACTTGCCAATGCTTATACCGAACTAAACGACCCCATTGATCAGCGTAAGCGATTTGAAGGACAGATGAAACTTGCCGCCGGTGGTGATGACGAGGCTATGTTTATCGATCAAGATTTTCTACGTGCCATCGAATACGGTATGCCACCAACATCGGGTATGGGAATAGGCATCGACCGGCTGGTGATGCTAATGACAAACCAAAATTCAATACAAGAAGTGCTGTTTTTCCCACAAATGCGCCCCGAAGCAGTAAAAAAAGTGATAACAGCCGATGACTTTATTAAAATGGGTGTTTCGCCCGATTGGGCAGAATATATTATACCGGCAGGATTTACCAACCCTGATGTTCTAAAAGACACAAAACCATCAGCAATACAGGCAAAACTAAACGGATATCGCAAGAAAAACAAGATAAATATACAAGCAATTCAACTGGAAGATATTAACAATTGGTTGGCGATAATTAATTAAAATAAATTTTATTACGTTC
>CAZGWS010000319.1:0-3303 GCA_964528805.1 uncultured Lentimicrobiaceae bacterium
CGCGCACAGCTGTTTGCAATATTATTAGAAACCGGCGTAATAATTCCAGTTTAATTCCGGCTCTTTGTTGCAACTATTTCAATAAGCTAATACTAAAATCCGTTGCCAAAAAGGCAAAAAAACCACCATGCATTTAAGCACTTTTGGTTTTTACCCAACCCATATAGCCTACTCAACAAGCTTAAACTTGTAAACTTGCTAAAAACAAAACAAACCCACCGGCATTACACTAATGGGATTGTAAATGTTGCAGACTAAAATTTGACTCTGCACACAACGGTTGGCACTATGAAAAGTTGGGCATTTTGGAATACCAAACTTTCAAACTGCTACATTGTTTATTTAATGTTAAAAAGTTCATACTTACCACTTTCTGCCCAATTTTTTATATTGCGTGTTAGCTACTGCCATTTTATTCATTCAGTTGTGTTTCAATATCCATTCGTTGATGTAGAATTCTGATAATTTCAATTTCTTGGTTTTTCCTGTTGATTTTATAGAAAATGAAATGTGATTTTATTTGAGAACGAAAATATCCTTTTCTTACCATACTGTAGTCTTTTCCAGATTTTGAGTCTTTAGCAAGATATTCTATTTCATCCATTATCAAGTTGAAATATCTATCAGCCTGTTCTATCGACCATTTTTCAATCGTGTAAAGCCAAATATTTTCAATATCTCTACTTGCTGCTTGACTAATTTTATATTTCATTATTTAGCCAAATATTTTTGATGAAGGTTTTCTAAAAAAGATGTTCTGTCAAAATCTTTTATAAAGCCTGATTCTTCTCCCTTTTTCAGTTCTTTTATAAGTTCTGATTTTTTAGATTCTTCGTATTCAAACATTCTTAAAGCAGTTCTCACAACTTCACTTACAGAAGAATATTTCCCTGATTTAATCTGATGATTGATGAAATTATCAAAATAATCACCTAACAAAATTGATGTATTTTTTGCCATAACTTAAAATTTTCTACAAAAGTACCAATTCTTGGTAGGTTTTCAAAATTAATTTTCAGATTTCATTCGAACTGGTTGTAGCTAACTGCCAATGTAATTTCTGTTCTAACGTTTACCCATAACCCTCAACGTTTCTGCTTGGCTGCCATTGCTTACGCTGATTATGTACATTTCAGCTTTTGTGGCAAACTCCATATAAATCTCCTTTTTGTATGTGTTAAAACTATTTTTAGCTACTTTTACAAACTATATGTACAAAAACACAATGAATACCAACAAACATAATGTGTTAATATTATTACCATCAAAAAGTGCGGGATTAATAATTACGGTACTAACTCTTCTTTTTGTTTTATTGCTTCCATTCAAATCTTATTCTCAGGGTAAAGAGGCAAATATTTGGTATTTTGGTGCTAAAGCTGGTGTGGACTTTAATTATGGTAGCCCGCCTATTGCATTAACTGATGGCAAATTGTCTGTACCTATTGATCTAAGCTCTTCTTCCTCAATAGCTGATAATAATGGTAATTTGCAATTTTACTCTCGTGGAGATACTATTTGGAACCGAAATCATAGTTATATGCAGAATGGTGGAATTGCTACAGATTTTATGGCTGTATATCCATTAATTATTCCCATGCCAAATAATCCACGATATTATTATCATTTCAACTTTAGGATTAACTCCTCTCAAGGGAATCTTTTTGAATATTCATTGATAGATATGGATATGAACTATGGACTTGGGGCAGTAATAGATTCAATGAAATCAATTCCATTGCTCGATAATGCTTCATTTATTATAGGTGCCGTGCTTCATGCTAATGGTCATGATGTGTGGGTTACTGGTCATAATTATATTAATAATGGTTATTATTCTTTTTTAATAACACCAGATAGTATACACAGCACTCCCGTTATCAGCTATATTGGCTCAGTTATGGATGATTATAATGGATATATGAAATTTTCTCCCAATGGAGAAAAAATAGTTACTTCGATATATACTTCTACTTCACAGCAAAGTTTTTTTGAGATGGTAGATTTTAATGACGAAACGGGAGAAGTAACCAATATTGTTTTGGAACATATAGATGGTAGTTACTTTGGAGTGGAGTTTTCTCCAGATAATTCTAAACTATACATTAGTGGATGGAAGGAGATTTACCAATATGATTTAAATGCAGGAACGCCACAGGAAATATTGGATTCGAAATTCATTATTAATCCTCCAAACCCTGACACATTTATGGGAGGTGCCTTGCAATTAGGTATGGATGGTAAAATTTATTGCGCATGTGGTGCAGAAAATGGATACTGTGCAATTGAAGGCGGTCAATGTTATTTAAGCGTAATCCATAAGCCAAATGAGATTGGCCTACTTTGTAATTATGAACAAAAGTCTGTTTTTTTAGAAGACAGATTTGAAACCCATAGTCTTCCTTTATTCATACAATCATGGTTTATTGACCCATCGTTCACAACCCAATATCATTGTCAGGGTGTTGCTGCAACTTTTACCATTGACAATACAAAGGGAATAGATTCAGTATTTTGGCATTTTAATGATGCTCCCAATTGGCTAAACGACACCTCTACACTTTTAAACCCAACCTATATTTTTTCCCATGCAGACACCTTTGAGGTGGATCTAAAAGTTTACTACGGATCAATTGAAAGAATGGTAACTCAACAGGTTATTATTTATCCCTTACCCCAACCACAAATTGGTAATGATACCCTGTTCTGTGATACTATTTTTTCCATAACCCTAAACGCCAACTGCAATGCCGCATCTTATTTTTGGAACACATGGGCAACTACACAGGAGATAACAGTCTCCGATACAGGAACTTACTGGGTAAGGGCAACAAGTGCCGAGGGGTGTACTAATTATGACACAATAAACATTGGTCTTTACCCCCAACCACAATTGGATGAATCGAACTTGGTTATTACCAATGCCGGATGTGGGCAGTCCAACGGCTCAATTACAGGACTACAGGTTGCCAGTGCTCCTCCACTTGCCTATTATTGGGTAAATATTCTTGGGGATACAATCGGCTTTAACATTGATTTGCTCAACATGTCAGCAGGGGCATACAGCCTTATCGTAGCTTATGGCGATTGTTCGTCAACAATGGCAACATATTTAATTCAGGATGATGGCAGCATACAAATAGATTCCGTTATGTTTACCAACGACCATTGCAACCTTGATACTGCTACCCTTACAATTTATGCCAATGCTCCAAATCCGGCTATACTGACTTACAGCATTGATGGGATTAACTTCTTATCAAATGGGGGAATATTTACCAACCTTAACCAAAGTTCTTACAC
>CAZGWS010000320.1:0-3269 GCA_964528805.1 uncultured Lentimicrobiaceae bacterium
ATTGATGATTATGCGGCAACAACGAATACAATTAACTTAAATATTACTAACAATATAACACTAGAAGCATGGATATATGTAAATTCTTTTCCAACAGGTGCCTATGATATCACAAGTATAATAGGAGAGGAAGACCCAACAAACGGAACAGCTATTTTACGCTTAGGTGACCCTGACCCGACTGTAACCCTTGCAAATAATAAACTTCAGTTTGTGTTGAGTTTCTATTCTTCAGGAAGCCTTAAACAATATAAGTTAAATGGAAGTACTGCATTAGATATTAATACATGGTATCATGTTGCTGCTACATTCAAAACAGGAACAATTGATGCTCATATTTATATTAATGGTATTGAGGATGGTATTGGTTATTTAGGAAATGAGACCAATTTTGTTGCAAACGACAAGTTTTATATTGGAGCTATTTTCAGTCCTTCTACCCGTTTTATTGATGGGAAGATTGATGAAGTAAGGGTGTGGAGTACTGCAAAAACTGTAACAGAAATCCGAAACTCAATGTATAAAGAACTTATTGGAACAGAAACTGGTTTAATTGCGTACTACAAATTAAATGAATCAAGTGGTACAATTGCTGATAATGCCGAAGGAACAGCAGCGTATGATGCAACCCTATATGGAAGCATGACCGATGCAGATTGGGTTACCTCACCAGCTTTCGAAGGACCAAAAAACTGTTTATATTTGCACGGAGGGTTGCAAAGTGGAAGCCCTGATTATGCTTATAAAACATCTAATGTAACCGTCAATACTGATAATTTTACTATGATGGCATGGTTTAAAGCTGATGTTATTACAAGTGGTGCTTCATGGAGATGCATTGCATATAATGGTGATGATGGTGGAGGATGGGGCATAGGTATATCAAATTCAAAGGTATCAGGATTATTTGGTACTACTCTGTGGGCAACTACTACTGAGGTGTTAACTACCGGCAAATGGTATCATCTTACAATGAGGAGAAGTAGTGGTACAGTACAGTTTTTTCTAAATGGGAAACTATTAAGTTATTCAAATACTACTTCGCCACTTACTCCAAACGCCAAATTTTGTATTGGAAACATGTATAATGCAGATGGGACAACAATATATGGAGACTCATTTAACGGACAAATTGATGAGGTAAGAGTATATGATGCCGCATTATCCGCCCAGCAAATTCGTGAAGCAATGTGTAACGCACTGGTTGGAGATGAAGCTAATTTAGTTGGATATTACAATTTTGACAACAGCACCGGAACAAAGCTTCAATCATTTGATGGTAGCGGAACTGGAAACGATTTAACACTTGTAAACACAACAAACACTGATTGGGTGTCTTCAACCGCATTTAACTCGTGGTTAAATGTTACAAACACAACCTGGGAAACAGCAACAAACTGGAGTAGCGGTTCAGTACCATCTGCAACTGATAATGTTGGAATAACATATACAGGTGGTAGTTACCCAACTTGTAGCGGTGTTGTTGCCTCACCTTCATTGTGTAATAATCTTTCTGTAGCAACTAGTGCAAGTCTTGATATAAATGTGGGAAAAGCCTTAACGGTTAGTGGTAACTTATTTAATTATGGCACAACAACAATAAATTCTGATGCAACCGGCACAGGGTCATTAATTATAAATGGCACAGCAACGGGAGATGTAACAGTAGAGCGATTTTTAACCCACGACAGATGGCATTATATTTCGGGACAAACAAATATTTCAGGAAATTTCAGTACTCTTACCATGGGATTAACCGGTGGTGCAAATAAGGATCAGTTTTATCGTTGGGAAGAAAGTCTAAGCTGGGGAGGTAATATTGGTAACTGGGTTGATATATTAAATGGTCCCGATGGAAATAATAGCACAATGTCAACTGAAGGCTTTGTTGCATGCAAAGGCTATGCTGTTAATTACATTACTACTGATAAAACCTTAAGCTTGAGTGGTGTACCTTATGTAGCAAGTAAAACTATTGCTATTGATAAAACTGTTGGCAGCACTGCCGAAGGTTCTAACCTAATTGGTAACCCGTTTTCTTCTACAATAGCAATAAATAGCAGTGCTGATGCCACTAATTATTTTTTAGGTGATAATGGTTCTACAGTATTGAATCCAAGTTACAGCGCTGTTTACTTATGGAATGAGAGTTCATCTTGGGATGGAAGCAGCAATGCTGATTATGTTACTATTGATAATCTCAGTTCTGCAACGTTTTTAGCACCCGGACAGGCTTTTATGGTGATGGCTGCAAGTGATGCAGTAACAGTTAATTTTAACACAAGCATACGTAAACATGGGTCAGCTACATTTTATAAAAATAGTACTGTTGATAATGCTTTAAGATTTGAATTATTTGTTAAAGATGCTGATAATATTGGAAATAGCACTTCAATTGCATTTATGCCTGATATGACATTAGGTTTAGATCCATCGTATGATGCCGGCAAGCTAAAAGGCAATCCTAAAATTGCGTTATATACACATCTTGTAGAAAGTAATGGTATTGATTTTGGAATACAGGCATTACCCAATGATGACATTAAATCGATAGTAATTCCTGTGGGAATAGATGTAGCTGAGGGCATACTATGTGAGTTTAGTGTAAAACCGGAGGCACTTGAGGGATATCCGGTATATTTGGTAGATACTAAAGAGAACACAGCTACTAACCTTAAAGAACATAGTTACACTACACTTGTAAGCGAAAGTGGTGTTGGCAGATTCTTCTTGCATTTTGCAGAAATAAGCAGTATTATCGAACCAACAACCCAAATACAATTAATACAAGTTTGGACCTCAAACAATACAATTAACATTTTTAATAAGGAAAACCTAAGTGGAGATGTAAAAGTTCTTAATATGTTTGGGCAGGTTATTCTTAAAACACAACTTAATGGTGATAGCAATCAGCAATTAATAATTAACTCACCATCAGGATACTATATTGTAAACATCGTAACAAACAAAGGGGTAGTTAATAAAAAAGTGTACTTGAGATAGCTCTGCTGTCATTTCGCCTACAGGGAGAAATCCCCTGAGAAAGTACACTGCTTTTGGGAGATCTCTCACTACGTTCGAGATGACAACAAGGCTCAAACTTTCAACTTTATAAACTTTACAAACACATTAAAAAATGAAAAAATCAATAATAACAATACTCGTAATATTAGCATCAGTAACAACAACAAGCTTATTTGCACAAGTGCCTCCACCCCCTCCTCCGGGACATGGAAGTACAGGAAACCAAACCGGCGGTAATGCCCCAA
>CAZGWS010000321.1:0-3249 GCA_964528805.1 uncultured Lentimicrobiaceae bacterium
TATTATTTTCAAGTTTAGATTTAATCGTGTTTTCACTTGAATAAATAATATCAAAAGATGACATAATTTTTTCCATCATATCGCGACAATAATTATCAATAAAGGGTCTTATGGATATATTACTATTCGGAGCGAAATGAAATTCAACTGCTAAATAGTTCTTCTGTGAAACAGGAATCCAATAATAAAAAGCTTTGTCTTTTTCATACATTGTACCTGCGCCAGAACTTAACCAGTTTTTGTTATTATATTGAAGCTGAATAAATGATTGATAGTGTTCAGGAAAAAATATTATATCATCACCCTTTCGTCCTTTATTTTCGTCTTTACTTCGTTTTTCCATTTCTAAGAGTAAGGTTTTAACAAACCCAACAGGACGACTAATATCTTCTGATAAATCTTCAGTTTTATATACATGTATAGTCATCATCATAGTGCCCACTTCTTTAGCAAAAAATGAGTTATCTTTAAAACCCCACCAACGCCTTAAAAGTTCTACTGCATTATTATTTTTAAAGGTTTTAGAATCATTAATATTGATACTTTCAACTAAATCTTCCGCTGGAAAATCCATACTAAAATTTTCAGGCATTGAAAAATTGACATAATTACCTGACAAATTAATTTGTCTCGGCATATAAGGATGCTCGTTATTTTCTTTAGACACCCCAAACATTTGTGTTATTGATAGCATAGTAATAGTAACCAGAAGCAATATTGATATTTTTTTATATATCATATCAAAAATTATTTAACCTGAGATTACTTCGTTCCACTCGCAATGACGGGTTGCCGGATTTTGTTTGATGGTATTTTACTCGTGAGAAGTCATTTAGAGCAAGAACCAAATTGAAAAATATGAACTAGGTCATAATATATAATATTAAGCTATAACTTTTACTAGCGAAAAGTTGTAAATTTTGGTGCAAATTGCAGGATTCTGGTGATAGTACATACAGGTATCAGCGTTTCATTTAGAGTAATTATCACCAATCTGGTTTAACGAAGTCTTATTAAATACTAACTACCATATTAGCAAGAATTGTGATTTGACCTCGGTTATTTCTCCGGCAACTTTTATGCCTTTTACGTTTTTATTAAAGCCACGTATAATAAAAACCATATAGGACTAATAACAACATAATTCCTCCTGCAATATATTCTATTGCAGGATTCATATTTTGATTTCTGAATCCAGGTGAAAGCTTTGTTAAAGAACCCAAAAGACCGCCTATTAAAAATATCGTAACAATAATTTTTACAATAAAGATAACTACTTCCATATGCCTCTAACCTCTAATTCAATATTTCGTTTAATAACAATATCAAATTTTTTGAATAACATTTTTTGCTTCTTGATTAGTTTTATTTATTAATTTAATCATCATATTACGCATTAAAGTTTGATCTAACGTTTCTATTTTTTCAACTTTCTTAAGTCCAAGCACTTCCATTATTTTTCGTATTAATAGGAGTACCCACTCTCCTATTGCAACTGACATTTCTATTCCTTTTTGAAGCATATAGGCGATTGTATCAGCAAGCGTTACTGCGCCTATTAAACCACCTTGTAGCGTTTTAGCTGCCGCACCAAAGGCTTTTCTTAATATATAAATAATAGCTTCATTTATCCATTGCCATATATGGGGACTTGATGATGTTACCGGTGATTTTGACTTTAACCATTGTTCAACAGCACTTTCGATACTATAGGGAGGGCGCATTTGCTCCAACTGATTCCAGTTTAGTTTTTCAACCGACTTAACGTACATCCCTATATCGTGAGCTTGTTTTGAAAAAATATTCGTACTTGATGGGATAAAGTGGCCAAAACCGGGTAACGGTGGTTGTACAAATGGATACAGAGGTATCATAGGAACAGGATCAGTAGCATGATAAGCGCGAAATATATTTTTCTTCCCTAACTTTGATGATAAACGATTCGCAAACAATTCCATTCCCGGTTTTGGCGCACCAAAAGTATAAAGCTTAACGGGAATACCTCTGTTACTTTTTATCCAATCAGCTGCAAGTGTTGCCACTGCTCCACCTAAGCTATGGCCAATACAGTGTACGGATTTAATCTGTTTAATATCTTTTAGAAAGTTTTGAATATGGGGCAACATACTGTTAAAAATATGATTAAAACCTAAGTGGACAGGTAATCCTGTTTTTGAAGAGTTGATCCCTATTCTTGCATTACTAATCCAGTCGGCATTATGATTTGCGTTTGTTGAGCCTCTAAATATTATAAAGAGCTCATTTTTATACTTTTCACCACCCATCACACAAACACCAAAACCATCACGTGTATTGATAAGTCGAGAACCGACGATGGCGTTTAATTGCTGAGAGATTCCCTTTGCTTGAGAAAACTCATTTCGAGTTAAAAAAACTTTAATAAATTGCTCACTTTGTACAAGATATATATCTTTGGCTAATTCAGCTGCAACCTTTGGTATTAAATTCATGTTGATCCGTCCTTAATCAATATCAATAATTTTAGTCCATTCACAATTTGTCAGTAGATACGCATTTTCAAACCGCAAAGCCTTTTCTTCTGCATTTAACTCACATCTAAAATCAACTGGCTTCCCATCTAGTTCACCATATTCATTTTTATTCATTTTAGACAAAGCCCAAATATTGTAGTTAATATTCTGGTATATAACTTTTAATTCTTGAGTAATAACTAACTGACTAAATGATGGCAACTTAGCATTCACTTTAATTGCAGGTAAATAAAAAGCTCCCTTATCATCTGTCGTAAATTGATCTTTTTCTCCGTCTTCATCTTTCCACTTAATCCAACGTTCAATCACGGCACCTTTCACAGGCTTACCATTCAAAGTGATATGTCCCTTCATTTCTGAAAATAAAACCACTTCTTCAGTCTTTGTAAACAATGACATGGATACTCCTTCAAATGTTACAGCCGCTAATATTACAACTGTTAATAATTTGCTAAATGATATTAAATTTTTACGATTACTTATTTGCATAGCTAACTTTATAAAAAACGATGAAAAATACTGAGATGAGACCAGAAATATTCAATTGCTGTATATCTGTATTCATGAAGCTATCCTTTTCTTTAAACCATCCTTTATTGGTAAAGTATGCACGAACTGTAAACTAATTACATTAGTTTAATATTTATTCAGTAAACAGTAACCTCAGATTACCGCGCTATTGCTCGATGCCAGAACGTGCATAGCAGGTTCAGGTAATACTGACGAAACGCGAAGC
>CAZGWS010000322.1:0-3231 GCA_964528805.1 uncultured Lentimicrobiaceae bacterium
AAAATAAGCCCACATACTTTTTAACTTGGAGAAAAAACCATGAAATTTTCATATTTGATTTTAACAGCAATCGTTACTTTAAGCTCTTCAACTGTCTTTGCAAGAGGAGTTGATATTGGTGGTGATGTTAAACAAACTGTTGCGGCAAAAAATATCATCAACCTTGGAATGGGAAAAGATGTTATAGCAGAACAAACTCTAGCCAGTATTCGGGGTGACGTAAAAGTGGGTGGTAATGTCAGTCAAACCGTTTCATCTAAAAATATTATTAACCTTGCGATGGGCAAAGGGGTAACAGCTAGACAAACAGTTAGTAGTATTGATAGCCATTAAAAATGTATACCTGACAGGCTTATAAAGCCTGTCAGGATTTAAGCACTTATTACTAAAGAGGAATAATATGGAATATAAACAAATGATAACTCTGCTAGTTATCATTTTTTTTAGTCACAGTTCTTATAGTTGTGATGAAAATGAGTGGGTTAATGAGTCACGTATTAATAGCAATATTAGAGTAAAGGATGTTGTATCCATTGCTATTGGTAAAAATACTAGAACCCATACCGAAATAGGGACGGTCAGTTCTAATGATAAACAAAATGTTGATATTGAAATAGGGACAATTTTTCACCAAACTATTGGTGAAAATGTCTCATCTTGTATACAGTTACCGATTGGAAACATTTTGTGTAATTAATTAAGGTGTTGTCATGTTGAATCATAGCTTCAAAGTTATATTGGGTTTAAGCGTAAGTCTTTTTTTTGATCAGGCAATTGCCCATGAGCCACGCGCTATCATGTTAGATAATAACCCTAGCTTCTGTGATATGTATCGGGGCTTAAGTGGAAACAATGATGTTCCTGATTTTTGTCCACCTTTACAAAAAAAAACAATAACACGTGGTTCCGTTCGTCCAATTGAAAAAACTCAGACTATAGCATTTAGCAAATTAATCAATTTTGAATATGATTCTAGTGAACTAATGCCACAGTCTCATGAAACCTTAAATAAACTGTTAGCGGTGCTTAAATATGAAAAAATGATTTCAAAAGTCATTCGTATTGAAGGCCATACAGATATTATAGGTACTGCTGAATATAATAAGCATCTTTCTGAAAGACGTGCTTTAGCAGTTAAACACTATTTAGTTAAAAGAGGTGTAAAAGCTAATCGGCTGCAAACGGTTGGTTATGGTTTTAAACGTTTATATGATAGAGAGCATCCTGATGATGGTATTAACCGACGAGTAGAATTTGTTAATTTAGGTGGGTAAGGTAAACATGAAAAAATTATTATATCTATTAATGTTAAGTATTTCAGTACAGGTATACGCTGATGATCTTAATAAACGCACGGGAATATCCCCTAAAGTGCAAATTAAAGTAAATAAGCAAATTGCTAAGTTTTATATTAAACAGAAAACTGCTGCGCGAACATTAAATAACAGAGTTCGTACTCAGAAGTATAGTTCTGGTTCCTCTAATAATGTACAAGCAATTAATAACGTTAGTAATGTCCGATATGCACCTAAAGAGGTAATCACTGCAGTGCGTGGCGATATTGTTAATATTTGTTTTCACTGCCGATAATAACCATTTAGCCTAGTACTCCAACAACTTTGGTTTGATGAATAATGTAGAATAGACTTCAGCCCGCAATTTCTAACATGGCTATACAACGGTTGGTCATAGTGGACTGAAGTTCGCTCTACAATAAACCTATCCATCAAACCAATATTGCCATAACACTAGCTAGTTTTTTACAAATAACATCGACACCTTTTGAGATTTATCATGCCAAAACAACTGCTTGTTATTATAACTATTTGTATGACTGCTTTACTGGGTGCTTGTGCAGGTAATCCAAAAGATGCCTACAAGCAATCCCAGCCCAGCACTATACCAGTTCATAATATCACCCGTTTTAATGATGCTTTGCAATGTTTTGATATTTTATTGATTAAATCTCGAGTTAAACCTATTTATATTACTTCTGAAGGGATTCCTAATCATGCTGGAGGTGAAATTAGCCTGCTCAGTGGCAGGGATATGTTGATAAATACGATTAGCCGTTTAGATAAAAGTAATGTGTTTCGTTTTATTAATTTACCGTCTCAACCTAATAGTCAGTTATTAGAGCAATTAGGCGTTCATAAGGGAAACCCTTTAGTTTTTGAAGAATATATAAAGATTTATACTCGATGGAATAAAGACAAGCCTTATCCTAAACCGATTAACTACCCTGATTACAGTATTATTGGTGCGATTACTCAATCTGATAAAAATATAAGCTCAGGAGGTTTTACATCAAGTTTAACCTTTCAAGATGCTGATTTTGGCATAAGTAAAGATGATATGACTTCGATAATTTCATTAGATATGAATATCATGGATACTGCTAATTTTGAGATTTTAAATGGGATAAGCAGTGCTAATTCAATTGCTGTTTACAGGGAAGGGATTGCGGGTGATTTAGGCGGGAGAATTAAAAAAGCGGGTGTTTATTTGAATTTTTCCTTTGATAGTAGTGAAGGGATGCATCAAGCAATTAGAACTTTAATACAATTAAATACTATTGAGATTCTAGGTAAATTAGCAAAGGTTCCTTATGAGCAGTGTTTAAATAACTCCACTGAACTAACTAAAGAAGTTGTATTTCAAGATATTGATACAGTTGAGTTAATTTCTACCGTGCAAGCTGATGGAGCCGAGGTTTCTATTAAAATGATACCTGCTAAAGAGTCTTTTAAGTTAAATGATATTTTAACATTTAATGTAGAAGTTTCAGCAGATGCTTATGTGAATTGTTTTTATCAAAATTATCTGGGACGTATTTGGCAGGTTTTTCCAAATTATGCTCAACCCAGTGGTTATTTAATTGCGAACCAGTCTGTGAGCATTCCTAAGAAAAATGAAATATTTGAAATTGTATTAGATCAAGCAGATGTTATTGAACAAATAATGTGTTTAAGCTCGTATGAAAAGTTGCATTCAAATTTTAAATTAGAGATTACTGTTTCGCTTCCCAAGGCATTATCTGTTACATCATTAGCTCAGGTATTAGATGGTTATCAGCAGAAAACAGCAGGAAAGGTCAGTCAGAAAATCATATCAATTAATGTTAAATGATGAACTCAATTAATAAATGCCGTGAAAAATAAATCACTGATTTTGGTTCAGTGCAGGGAATTGAGCGCTTACGTTAAGGGTGACAGGTATACTATAAACACT
>CAZGWS010000323.1:0-3231 GCA_964528805.1 uncultured Lentimicrobiaceae bacterium
TCAAGTTTTTAACGTTACAGAGAAAATACCAAAGTCGGGTTTCTGTCTTTCAGCACGAGCGGGTCTGCGGCACACGCGTAAACCTGAATTAGAAAGTGTTTTGTGAGCGCTTTATTTCCGCGATACGGTTACCTTTTTATCAAAGGTTTTATCGCCTGCCTTAATCTTCAGAAGATAAACATCCGGTTTTAACCGGCTTACATTTAATGTGGTGGATTTGCCCATAAATTGTTTGTGAAGAAGCAGTTTCATCATTTTATCGTACAAACTGACCTCTTTTATTCCGGTATTATCGGTCTTTTCCGAATTGTTTTGTTCAGATTCAATTGTTAAAATACTGTTTGCCGGGTTTGGATAAACGTTAAAACCCCAACAATTTACTTCTACTAACAATTCTGCCCTGCTTGAACCACAAGTATTAGTTGCCGTGAAATATACCCAACCCATACCTGAATTCGTGCCCTCTACCGTACAATGAAATCCGCCACTCGGACCTATGATGCGTAGTGGCCCTGCCACTGACCATTGAACACTATTATTTGAATTTAAAAATCCGGGGAAGGCAACATATAAATTGTAATCACATCCGATTTCTGAACTCCCCGTTATGGTATATTGAATCGGCTTGCCCACCCAAACACTTTTTTCTATCGTATCGTTGCCACAACCTGAATTAACTATGGCTTTTACCCAACCCATTCCGTTTATGGAACTGCTTGCAGCTTTTACGGTATAATTATCCCTTCCCTGCCCGCTTACATAAGTCAGGTTGCTGCTATTGATCCAGCTTACAGTAGTACCTGAAGGACGGCCGTTAAGGGTGAAGGTGGAGTTGAAGGTGCAAACCGGCGAGGGGCCGGTGATATAAGGTAAAACAGCTACTACAGCATTAAATACATTTAATCTACCATAGCCAAGTTCATTAGACCGGCCATTGGTATATGTATAACCTCCAACTTTATCTGCTGTATTTTGAAAAACAATACGTATTTGTTGATTGCTTATAATTGGATTGATTTGCTTCATTAATGCTATTGTTGCTGATACTTGTGGCGCTGCAAAAGAAGTTCCAGTGCCATAAACATAATTATCAGACAGCGTTGTACTATATATATCTTCTCCTGGTGCAGCAATAAACAAATTTGAACCATAATTTGAAAAGTCGCTTTTTTGATCATTTTGATTAGTTGAGCCAACTGCTATTACATTAACATTACTTGCAGGATAATTTACGGTCGAAGAAGAATTGTTACCCGCAGCACATACTATTATAACATTTGCATTTTCTGCAATCTGAATAGCTGCATCAATAGCATTTGACTGTGGAACTCCCAAACTCATTTGTATTACTTGTGCTCCATTATTTACCGCATAAAGAATAGCATCATCAATAACACTACTATTTGGATTAGTTTCGCCAATAAGTAAAGGCATCAACATAACGCCATTACTATTATTCCCCCCTGCTAATCCTGCTATTCCAGTATTATTGTTTGATTTTGCAGAAACAATACCTGACACTTGTGTGCCATGTGAATTTATAGTACTCCTTGAGTTATTATCTTGATTCGCAAAATCCCATCCTATCCAATCGTCTATAAATCCATTTCCATCATCGTCGATACCATTTCCTGTTGTCGGATCATAATAAACACTCCAAGCATCTTCGCCTGGATTATGCCAAATATTATTGAAATTATCAGACCCATCTCCTAAATCTTCATGTAACCAATCAGTTCCAGAATCAAGAATTGCCACAATAATACAAGAATTACCATGTACAATATCCCATGCATAAGGTACTTTGGTTTTATTCAAATACCATTGATTATTATAATAGGTATCATTTGGTGTAAAGGCTCCATATTCTCCAAATGCATTGATATCTACATTTTCGATATAATCCAACCCCTGTAGTATTTCTGCAAATTGAAAAATGTCATAGTTAGGTGGAATTTCAATATCGGTATAGCCGGTTGATGCTTTGCGAATTAGTATTATATTGAATTTTCCTTTTAACTTATCTAACCCATCTTTTGATAATGTCTTAAATTTAACAGTTATTACTTTACTGTCAACTTTATAATATTTTTCTGGATGTGTTTTATCAGCTATTAGCCATTTTTCACCTTTTTTTTGAAGTATTTTGTTCTTAAAATTAAATGTAGTTGATATTTGGGCATTTCCTATGTGAAAGCAAAATAGAAAAATTGAAATTGACAAATATCTTTTCATGATTTTTGATTTAGTTGGTTTTAATAAAAGGTTCAACGGCAACAATAAACTCAATATTATATTGTTGTTCAATCTTCGGTATTAAAGCATAAAAATAAACGCTTCCTAAAGCAGCATATCCCCCCTCTTTAACTTGCACCTTATAGACTATTTTTTTAGTCTCTGAATATTTTAGTACATCCTGACTCAAAATAGTAGGGCAGATACCACCAACCGCTTGTGAACCTGCCAATAAAGTATATTTGTAAAAATCTATAGTGGGGAGCCTATATCCAGAGTCACATTCAAATAAAGATTCATATTCAGATTGGCTATTAATAACAAACCGTGTATCTTTATGATATGCATCTTTTAAATAACAAGAATCACCGCATACCGATAATCCACTGACTGTTTTAACAGGTATTTCTTCAGGTTTCTCATTTTTCCCACAGCTAAAAGCCATAACCCCGATTATTCCGCACAGGAATAAGATTTTTAGTGTTGTTTTCATAAAGCATTAATTTTGAGTGAGTTTTTAGGTTTAGAAATAAAATATTTTATAGATTGAAATAATTCCTGTTTTGTGGCAATGGTCTTGCCGTTATGGAGTGAAAATTGTTCCGGTGTAATAAGCGACAAAAGCATGTTGGTGTTGTTTGGCACAAAATTCAGTTTGCTAACATACAAAAGGTTTTGGGAAAAGTCAAGTTTTTTTCACCATCCTTTTTCACCAAAATAATACACCCTGCCTTCTAAAATCCCGGATTATTTTTGCGATACTGTAACCTTTTTATCAAAGACTTTGTTGCCTGCCTTAATTTTCAGAAGGTAAACATCCGGTTTTAGATTGCGTACGTTTAAAGTGGTGGATTTGCCCTTAAATTGCTTATGCCGAAGCAAATTCATCATTTTGTCGTATAAATAGATCTCTTTTATTCCGGTATTGCCGGTTTTTTCCGAATTGTTTTGTTCAGATTCAATTGTTAAAATACTGTTTGCCGGGTTTGGATAAAC
>CAZGWS010000324.1:0-1259 GCA_964528805.1 uncultured Lentimicrobiaceae bacterium
TAGCAGCCGGTAATGTTGTGCGAAAAGGTATTGCCGTCAATACTAATGGGTTTATTTAAACCTTTATATGCGTAAGTTTTAATACCGTAATAGAGGTTGTTAAAACTGTTTCCGGCAGTTGTTTGGCTATTGGCGTTAGCATAAAAGCCGGCGTTCCACGAAGAGATACCAATCCCTCTTTGTTTGTTGCTAACAAAATTTAAAGATACACTGTTTTCAAAAGTATTATTTTTGAATACCACTCCTCTTACTCCGTTAAGATCTACGTGTGCAACAGGCGCATCGGCATAGTAATAATAGCTACTATCGGTACTAAAGTTACAACTATGAAAATAACTTATATTATCGGGAGGTAGCGGTCCGGCCGGAATAGGGTCTTCATACGGAAAAAACTGCACATCTATTGTGTTATTACTAAAGGTAGCGTGGTCGGCATAAATAATGCCGCCGGCATAATCGGTATGATACGCATTTCCGTCACCCATTATAGTAGCAATACCTGTAACGGCATATTCAATGGTAGCGTTGTTTCGCAAAATCACTTTACCTTGATTTGTATCGTCTTGCAGCTGATACAAATTGCCCCAGACTTCAATACCGGGCCACATATCGGGGCAAAGTTTTGTAAGGGTACCGCCGTTTATGTCGAGGGTAGCGCCGCGTTCAACAATAATTTTGGCGCGTGAACTCATACGCAAAGTATTGGTAACGGTCAGTTTTGCGCCGGAATGCACATCAATAATCCATCGTATATCACGTTGGAAGTTGTAAGATGTATCGCTTAGTATATGTACGGTATCGTATAAAACGTCGCAGTCGGGGTCGGAAGCATACCAAACGCCACGACCATAGGTACCCACAAAAACCGTATGGTTGGCAAGTTTAATATCTTTTACATTAACGTTCGGGAGGGTTGTATTGTAATTTACCCAATGATTTTCGTTTCTATTTTTATAAAAAACGCCGTTGTCGGTACCTATAAATATTCGATCATAATTTTTTGCAATGGTGTTGATATATTGGATATTCGTAGGTAAATCGTAGTTAATTTCCGTCCAAACGGCATTTGCCAAAGCGGTACCCGTCCAAGTAACGGAGTATATTTTTTTATAAATGGCAACAAAAATGCTATGGTTAGGGTCGTACCCTACTTTCATGGCTGTAATCCATTTATCGTTGTTGCTTGGTTTGTTACCTATTTTTTCCCAGTCCCTCGGCGGGCCGCTAACGTATTTATAAACCTGATAATAATGAAAATC
>CAZGWS010000324.1:1359-3229 GCA_964528805.1 uncultured Lentimicrobiaceae bacterium
AATGAAAATCATTCCAGTCGTACCCATTGTTTGTAGTGTGCGTATGACTACCGACGTCGAATTGTGCGCTGGTTACAAACAAACCATTATAATCCACAGCAATGTTATTGGTATTTGCAACGGCAAGCCCTGTATTTTTTTGGTTCCAAGTGATAAGTGTATCGTAGGTATTATCAATTTCTCCGGTTGAAATACCGCCGTCGTTTCCTTGCCATATTTTTTCGTTATCATTTGCATCGAACCACAAAAAATGGCAATCAGTATGTAGATGCTGCTTATTTACATTTATTTCTTTCATCCAAGCATAATTCTTATCATTGTTACTTAAAGAATCAACATAAAGATACATCGTAGTCTCATCATCATTTTTTCCATACAATTCAATGTACCCTTCAGACGTTAAGGTAGGTCTTATGTCCCAACCCAAATTACGCGCATAGCCGTTAAAATGCGGAGAATAAATATAGTTGGTATTTGAATAATAGGCATGTGCATAAGGTCTGCCACATTTTACCCATGTATTCTGCATGATGTTGTATCGATAAATAATATTATAATTTCCCAAATCGCGCATGGCATAAACAGCATAAAGATAATTGTGGTTTGCAGGTGCAATTTTAACAGTAACTCTTCTCAATTCGATATCAATGTTTGGGCTGTTTGGAGTAGTAGGATCATAAAAACCGTTCATGGCTCTCAAAAGCGTTACATGATGGTTTAGTAAATTCACCTTATAAACACCGGTGTTATGTGATCCGGAGGCATAAAGTATGTAATTGCTGTCAGGACTGCTAATTACATCATAAAATTCGCCATCAATTAATTTATGCCATACAACATTTTGCGGATCGGCGGTAGCGGCATTCGTTGATTCCCACAAACCGTTGGAAGCTGTAACAATAAGATAATTGCTATCGGCTATTACCTGTATTATTTTACGCATGTGAAGCGCTGCATTGAGCCCAATATTTTCCCAATTATTTCCGGCATTGGTTGTTCTGTAAACACCTATAGCATATTGCCACGTCGGATCGCCAATATAACTTTCGCCGTCACCGGTTGTTATATACCATTTGTTTACACTTTGGGCATCAACCACAATACTTGATACCCCGCATCTCGGCAATCCTTTATCGGTACCTACGTTATACCAATTTGATCCATTATTGTCGGTTCTGAAAACGCCACCCGTTGGTGAGCAGGCCAAAAAAGTATTACCGGTAGGTAATAATTTATAAATATAATGAATTTGTCCGGTAAATCCCGACTCTGTATTATCATTACTTCCGGAAGGACCTACCAAATGCCATCGTGGCCCGGTTTCTCCGTTTCCGGCAGCAGAATAATTTAAAGTATTGGTTTTCATTTGTTGTACATAGCCACTCATACTGCCATCGGGCATCAATCTTGGCGCCCACATCCAATAGAGGTTTTGAAATTGTTCGTACCCTGTTCCGTCCATACTGTCGATGCCGCGCAAATTTATTAGCGAATCGTAATAGGTGTTTTCTTTTTGCACCCATTGCTGGAAATCGGTTTGGCTGTAACCGGTGTTTACCGATAAAAATAACATCATTAAGAGGATTGGTTTGAACAGATTATTGAATAACCCATTATCAGTTTGATTTACAAGCGTTAAACGTTTGGGGGGGGGGGGGGTAAATGTTTTTCATAATAAAAAAATTTAAAATGTTTAAAAAAAATAAGGACGCCCCAAATGTATAACAAAAAAGAGCAGATGTCAAGGGTTTGCGGGATTTTAACAAATGAAGGCGGAATGCATGTTAAGAGACAGGGTGAAATTTGGATAATTACGAATTATGAGTTATGAGTTATGAGTTATGAGTTATGAGTTATGAGTTATGAGTTA
>CAZGWS010000325.1:0-3185 GCA_964528805.1 uncultured Lentimicrobiaceae bacterium
AGTGTAAAAGCTAGAGGTAACTGCCCCAAATGGCACAAAGGTGCAGGCAATCCGGCTTGGATATTTGCTGATGAAATTTGGGTTGAGTAAGAAAAAACCAACAGTCTAATTTTATAATGCAGTCAATTATTTAAAAAATATTATGTTATTTCAATTACAATTGTAAATTAGCGATTTTATAATTTTATAATGAAGATTAGGATTCAAAAGAAACTTGGTGAATTATCGGCAACTGCTATCAGCGGCAACGACATAAGCTCTTCAGTACTGTATGTTACCTCATTATCAATTATTTATGCAGGTCAGTATGCCTGGGTAACCTTACTTATTGTTGCTTTTATTCTTTTTCTATTCAGAAAAATATATGGAGAGGTAGTAGGAGCCATCCCCCTGAATGGTGGTGCATACAATGCGTTACTCAATACAACAAGTAAAAGTACAGCATCGTTTGCGGCTACGTTAACAATACTGTCGTACATGGCAACTTCTGTAATATCAGCAAATGAAGCCATGTATTATTTGCACGATATTTTCCCTGTAATTAAGGTTGTTCTTGCTACAATAATTTTACTGATTCTTTTTGCAGGGTTAACCATACTTGGAATAACCGAGTCATCAAAGGTTGCCGTGGGGATTTTCATTTTCCATTTAACATCAATGGTGGTATTATCAACTGCAATTGGTTATTTTATTATTAGCAATGGATTCTCAATTTTTATTACCAACTGGCACATGCCAATAACCGGAGGCAGTATCTGGATTGCTTTATTTTTTGGCTTTTCAGCTTCAATGTTAGGAATATCAGGTTTTGAAAGTTCTGCAAACTTTGTTGAAGAACAGAAGAAAGGTGTATTCCCTAAAACTCTTCGTAATATGTGGATAATTGTTAGTGTGCTTAATCCGTTAATGGTATTTTTTGCGCTATCCATTGTTCCAATTCCGGAAGTAAAAGAGCTATACCGATATACTTTGCTATCGCATTTGGGTGAAATATCAGGTGGTAACTGGCTCGCATTAATTGTATCTATTGATGCTGTATTAGTGTTGAGTGGAGCCGTACTAACTTCATACGTTGGTGTTTCGGGACTGCTGGAGCGGATGACATTGGACAGAATTTTACCACCATTTTTTTTAAAAAAGAATGTGAGAGGAAGCTCTTACCGTATTATCATTCTTTTTCTAATATTAAATGTCTCTGTATTGTATATCACTCATGGTAAAGTTGTTGTTTTGGCAGGCGTTTATACAATATCGTTTCTTTCGGTGATGGCATTATTTGCAATTGGAAATATATTCTTAAAAAATAAGCGAAAAAGATTACCGCGTCCCGAAAAGGCAAGCTGGGCTAGTTTAATGGTTGCTTTAGTTGGTGTGGGTATTGCGCTAATAGGAAATATAGTTATGAAATCTGAGAGCGATTTACCATCTAATTTCATTATTTTCCTCGATTATTTTATTCCGGCAATAATTTTGATAATTATGATGCTTAACAGGATAGTTATTCTTAAAATGATTATGAATCTTATACATTATTTTGTAGATCCTATAACAACAAATGTTAAAACAATTGATCTTAAGATTATTAAAACGATAAAAAGAATTAATTCTCAAGAATTTGTGTTTTTCACAAAAGGAGATAATATAAGAAATCTTAATAAAGTAATGCTATACATACTCAAAAACGAACACACGCGAAGAGTTAAAATTGTAACCGTGTTAGACGGCAATGAGCAACCCCCGACATCACTGGAAAATGATTTGAAATTCTTAGACAGAGTTTATCCTGAAATAAAAATTGAGTTTGTAAAATTAAATGGTAAATTCGGACCAAAATTAATTCAACAGTTATCTAAAAAATGGAAAATACTCCCTAATTTTATGTTTATTGGTGCACCAGGCAATAAGTTTCCTTATCATATAGAGGAGCTGGGCGGTGTACGCTTAATTATATAGTTATGAAAAAAATAATCTTAATTTCAACAGCCTCAATATTACTAATTATTGGAGGTGTTTTATTTATAGGATGCAGTAATAACAGTCAAAAAAAGACTAATACTGATGCCACTGAAGTAGTAAAAACAGACACTACAAAAATTGCTGTAGCCAAATATCAGTGTCCGATGAAATGTGAGGGTGATAAAACGTATGACAAACCCGGAAAATGTCCGGTGTGTGGTATGAATATAAAAAAAATTGAGACGTACTAACAATTAGACTACTCTCATGCTCTAGTCGTCATCGTCGTCTTTTTCGTTTCCTGCATATTCAATGGGGTATGTTTTGTTTTTATTTACAGATGACCATATTATTCTGTTAAATAAATCATCATTACCGGCATCAATTCCTAGCTTTGCAAGCTGCTCTGATGCTATGGCAAAGCTTTTTTCTTTTCCAACCAAGGTACTCAAAGGGGGATTCATGTCATTCAATGGAATTTTATTTTTAACAGCTGTGTAAGGAGTAAAGTCAGCTTTATCGGTAAATACTCCAAACATGGGCTTTGCAGTAGCATCGGCTATATTCATAGGTGGTAACCCCATAATTTGTTCAATGGTTCTAATCATTGATGTTTGGTTGTAATCTGTTGAAATTACCACTTTTCGTTTTGTATAAGGACTAATTACCATGCCAACAGTGCGGTATGCCGAAACATGATCCCATCCATTTTGAGAATCGTCTTCAGTAATAAAAATAACAGTATTTTTCCAGAATTTGCTTTTAGATAGTGCCTCAACAATTTGCCCTAAAGCATAGTCGTTATCGGCTACCATAGCTTGTGGAGTAGGATGACTTGATGATGTGCCTGCCGTATGGTCATTTGGTAATGCCATTATGCAAAGGGTCGGAAATTTGTCTCCATCCATTTTTTCAAATTCGTTAAGCTCATCAATAAAAGCCTTAGCTCGTAATATATCCGGAACATTGTGGCTGTCGTAACCGGGATAAGTAGGAGATAGTATGCTCCTTACCCTGTCGATTGTAGTTGTGTTAGTAAATTCAAAAGGTTTATTCTCAATAAAGTTATTATAAATTTCTGACCATCCATCGCCGTTAGACCATTGTGGAATTGCAGTTTCACCGTAAATTCTTACACTTTTACCGTGGTCGAGGGCGTTATCCCATAAAAATCCCGTGCTGGGATATGCCATGGCATCGTATAGCACATGAGTGTAGCTTCTAAACCA
>CAZGWS010000326.1:0-3151 GCA_964528805.1 uncultured Lentimicrobiaceae bacterium
TCTTGGTTTTGGTCTCTTGTCTGATCGCCATCCCCATTGCCCATCATTTTATGGGCAGATGGTTACAAAACTATGAATACCGAATGGACCTGTCATGGTGGATTTTCGGAGCGGCCATAACAGGGGCATTGCTCATTACCATATTGACCGTAAGTTTTCAGGCCATCAAGGCAGCAACGAATAACCCTGTAGATGCTTTGAGAAATGAATAAGCTGCATCTACCCCTTTGGTTATCTCCCCGAAAGGGAGAACAAAATAGTATTAGAAAATAAATAACATATAAAATGAATACCATATTTTTTAAACTGGCATTTCGTAATATTCTAAAAAATAGAATAAGCTCACTTATTAATATTGTTGGTTTTTCAATAGGAATGGCTGCTTGTCTGTTTATTTTCTTATTTGTAAAACACGAAACTAGCTTTGATAAGTTTTATCCTAACAGCGAGAAACTTTATCGAGTAATAGGTGACTATAAATCTAGTAATGATAATTCTAAAACAGGTTTTATGTGGTTTCCTACAGCAAAGGACATAAAAAATGAAATCCCTGGAGTAGATGATTTTTGTAGAATTTCAAAAGAGAACGCTGTAAAATGTTTTGTCGGAAATCAATTGTGGAAGATTAACAAACTCCGCTTTGCAGATACTAATTTCTTTCAATTTTTCAATTTTAAATTAATCTATGGAAACCCTAAAACAGTTTTAAATAGTGCTGATAAGATTGTTTTAACAGAAAAAAAAGCCGAACAACTTTTTGGAGAAACTAACCCGCTTGGTAAAACAATTATGTATAAACATAAACTATTTACGGTTTCGGGTATTTCAACCAATCCTCCTTTGAACACACACCTTGTTTTTGATGCCATAATTTCTACAAAATATATGGAAGAAAGTGAATCGTATTGGACAGATTATGGAGGAGGTGTTACACTTTTGTCATATTTACAATTATCAAAAAAGGTAACACCACAACAAATAGAAAAAGCATTACCTGAGTTTTTTTACAGAAAAATAAATCAACGTTGGGAAGGTTCAGGGATGACATTATCGGCCTCATTACAAAATATCGAAAATGTGCATTTATCTGATGGTTCTATTGATTATGATTCCTCAACAAACAAAAGTAAAAAAAGTGTCTTTATTATTGTTAGTATTAGCCTACTCATATTACTACTTGCCATTATCAACTATATCATCTTATTTACTGCTCAAAAAATTACTAAGACAAAAGATATTGGTATCCTTAAAATTTTTGGAGCAGGCAACTATAGTTTAATGGCACAAACTTTAATTGAAGTATTCATTCTTACAACTATCGCCTCTATAGTTGGTGTCTTTTTACTTCTAATAGGCACTCCATTTCTTAATACATATCTTCAAACTTCAATTATTGTTAAAAATAATATTTTTCCAGTTATTGTATTCTTATTAGTCGCTATTTTACTATTGTCAATTTCAGTTACATTTTTTTCAACTAGACAATATATATTTTCAAAATCAGCTGAGCCAATAAAAAACATCTTTGTTGGTGATAGGCACAAAAAACTAAAAGGAAATCTATTGATTTCCTTTCAATTTACAGTAGTTATTGTATTACTTATTTCTGTTTTTATCATTTCTCGACAAAATAATTATATCCGTCTAGCGAAATTAGGTTTTAACAAAGAAAATATTTTAACACTTCAAACAAATGAAGACTTTGAAAACAACCAATTTTTTCAATTCAAACAAGATTTAGTAGAATTAGCAGAAATTCATGCGGTTAGTTTATCAAGCGAGATGGTTGGTAGTGGAATTACACAAAATGGTTATACTATTGATAATGAAAAAGATGTGTCTATGCTCAATGTTTTATATACTGATGCTGATTTTCTTGAAACCTTTAAAGTTCAATTATTATCTGGTAGAAATTTTAAAACCAATCCAAAACTCGATAAAAATGCTATTTTAATAAATCAGCGATTGACTAAAAGAGCAGGTTGGGAAAACCCGATTGATAAAAATATAACTAGAAACGGGACTTTAAAAGTAATTGGAGTTGTAGAGGATTTTAATTTTGCCTCTTTAGAAAGTGTAGTTCAGCCCATGCTTATCATGTCTAATCCAAAATGGGATGAATGGAAATATTCGGTTATTAATATTCGATTTCAAACTTCTGATATACAGGGATTATTAGCTCAAATTAACAAACGTTGGAAAAATAGATTTCCAGAAACTCCTGTTGAGGTCTCCTTCCTTGATACTATTTTAGCCAATAATTATACAGCATTTATAGCACAACAAAAAATAATCAGTTTTTTTAGTTTTATAGGAATATTAATTGCCATTATCGGATTATTAGGGCTAACCATTTTTACCACACGCACTCGAATTAAAGAAATAGGTATCCGCAAAGTAAACGGGGCTTCAATAGAAGAAATTTTGATACTATTAAATAAAGATTTTGTTAAATGGGTAATTATTGCTTTTGTAATTGCTACTCCTATTGCTTATTATGTAATGAGTCAATGGTTAGAAAGTTTTGCTTATAAAGCAACGCTAAGCTGGTGGATTTTTGCCTTAGCAGGTCTTATAGCACTAGTAATTGCATTATTGACCGTAAGTTTTCAAGCGATAAAAGCAGCTAAGGCAAACCCCGTAAAAAGTTTGCGAACCGAATAAAGTCCCCCTCTAACCTGCCTGCCGGCAGGCAGGCTCCTCCAGAGGGGAGGCCTTTTACTCCCTCCCCTCAGGGGAGGGTCGGGGTGGGGAATTTGTGGAAAGGAGCAAAGACCTATTAGGTGAAAAAAAGAAAAAAAGTTAATTAATCTAGAATCCGTCCCCCCCCTCTCTCGGAGGGGGTTAGGGGGAGGATAAAAAACGAGAACCATGTTAAAGAACTATTTTAAAATCGCTTGGCGAAATTTACTTCGCAATAAGAGTTTTTCCTTATTAAATATTGTGGGTCTTTCCATTGGCTTAGCGGTTAGTGCACTTATTATAATATGGATCGTTTTTGAAACAGGCTATGACCGATTCCATGAAAATAAGGACCGTATTTATGAGGTCAATAATCAATACCCTGTAGAAGGTGAAATATGGACATGGAATTCTACACCTAAAATAATGGCATCGGTAATTAAAAAAGATTACCCTGAAGTGGAAGGCG
>CAZGWS010000327.1:0-3145 GCA_964528805.1 uncultured Lentimicrobiaceae bacterium
CCATGCTATGAGCAATAACATCAAAACATTTTGTTTTATCATTTCCTATTGTGTTGATAACATTTGGCAGGTCATCCCAAAACACAGCATTAACCGATTTTCCTCCGACACTATGAAGGTTCTTATTTAAGTTTAATTGCTTATCTAATAACTTATTACCGCCCACCTCATCATAACCATAATAATAAAGCGTCGTATTATATTTATCATACAAATTTTTAACATTAGGCCTAACACTAGGATTTGTCATACCATTGTATTTTTTACTAACTGGTGAAGTGGCATGTAATACAACATGCTTAAAACCCACTTGCTGTGTCATCTTAAGCGTTGCTTCAAGATTCACCTGATCCCAGTCACGAATAGTAATACCATTAAACCCATGTTCTTTTATATCAGTTAAATATGCTGATAATAATTTCTTTTTTTCGTTTACTGCGCCCTGTAAACGCATAGCATTAACATAGGCTCCTGGCCGCCCAACCTGGTCATTTAACTTAAATGCTGTATACAGCAATAGCTTATATTTGTTATGTACTTGTTCTGATAATTTAACGGGGTTTACAACTATTGTCATAGGCACCATTAGACTGATTTTTGTATTATTCTGGTATCTACTAATTTCTATATTAGTTTTATATGTTCCAGGCAAAACATTTTGGCTCAATGAAATTTTCAATAAAACCCGTTTATATGACTCGGGACTTAATGATGTTTTCAAGGTTTCACTTAGTTTTATTTCGGGTGGAATATATATCCACCCCCCTTTTTCACTTCTTATCCATTTATCGTCAATAACTACATTACGGTCATCACTTAACAATAACTCATAGGTTAGTTCACCACTAAACTTTTTTTGTTGCGTTGCTAAACCTGCCTGATACCAACTGGTTACTATTCTAGGTGTGATTTTTATTCCAATGAGGTTTATGTCATTAACTTTAAGTTCGATATCAACTTCATTTTTAGCCGTTTTAAGAATAATATCTTTAAACACAGTTTCACCAATAAACCCTTCACTAGTCAGAACCTGTTTAACAACTCCCAATTTAATACTACCTGGAATATCAATTGCTTTTGGATTAATCCCCTTTTCATTCTGTGTTACATATAACTTTTTCTGATGTACATTAAATAACGGCAAGACTTCTTCTATATAAATACTTTCGTTGGCAAGTTCAAAAGCATTGATAATGTTAGCATAAAAAAAACACAAAAAAATTACATACTTTACCCTTCTTACGATAAAGAGTTTAATTAATAATTTTTTCATTACTCTTATTATTTTTGTTGTGATATTCAATATAAATATTTATCAACTTAGCCACGCTAGCATCCCAGTTATATCGCTTAGTGTTTTCCAGACCGTCTTTGACTATTTGTTCTCGCAATTGATTATTTTCAATTTTTTCAATAATACCTAATATTTCTTGCTTATTATCATCGTTAATATACAGCAGCGTATCCTTACCTACTTCAATAGAGGCAGGATTCTTTAAGGCAATTACAGGACACAAGCATTTCTGTGCCTCTAATATTGGTAACCCAAACCCTTCATACTTTGATAGATACAATAACCCAAGTGCATTTGAGTACATTGAACGTAGCTCATCCATGCTTACATTTGAAAAAATTTGGATTTGACTCAAGATGCCAAGTGATTCCGCAAATACAATTTCTTCGTCAGTTAAATCAGGACCAACAACAGATAATTTATAATTTTTGTTATTCTCCATTAAGTAATGCAATATATTCAGAGCATATTTAAAATTTTTATACCCTGATCGCCCTGCCACCCAAAGGAAATCATTATTATGTTTACTATTATCGACATCAGGAAAAAAAACATCATCTGCAGCATTTTCAATTATCCTCACATCTTTTTTTGAGAAAATGCCTGGATATATTTCCTTTAGATCATTTTTTGTCGCCTCTGAAATACACAAAATAACATCTGCAGAATTCAGAGAAACAAACTTTAAAATATTATGTAATATTCTTGATTTAAAGGGAGCAAATTTTTCATGCATAAAATCATGAAGGGTAACTATTTTTGTACCTCTAAAAAATGGATACCACTGATAATAACTTGTATGTAAAACATCCTCTTTCTTCCCTAGCAAGAAAAATGGCCAATATTTACTTACCACAGTCCTTGGCTTCACCCTAAATATATTGTAATTACTTAAGTCAGTCTCACTTGCTATTCTATTATCATTGTCAGGGTATAATAAAATATAATCTAGACCCGTCCCTTCCCTATTCAATCTCTTTAAATATTCTGACCAAACCACACTAATCCCACCCATTTTCTGGATTGAGAAAATTGTTAAATCTAAATAAATCATAAAATGTTATTGCCTATAGAATATCTTAAAAAGAGCTTTTATCAGTTGGTTTTCTAATAATACAGATAAACCAATTAACTTATTGTTGAAAACAAATTTTCCACCTGTTTTACTTGCTTTTCAATTGAGAATTTTTCTCGCACAACCAATGATGCATTTTGTCCAATATTTACTCTTAGCTGAGCATTAAATGCAAGTTCTGTAAGTCGTTGCAATACATTATTGGTATCATCATAATCGACAACACAACCCGTCACACCATCATCTATAATCTCTGGCGCTGCTCCGCCAATTGAACCCACAACCACACAACCAAGATACATTGCTTCAATAAAAATTAATCCAAAAGGCTCTGCTTTTGCAGGATTAATCAGAATATCAAATGATCGAAAATAGTCTGCAACATTATCCTGAAAACCAGTCAATACAAAATCCACATTGCCCTGATAAGCCTCTACCCAATCAACAATTTCCTGGTAATAATTCTCGCTTCCAGGTAAGCACCCACCCACAAGAGTTGCTTCAATTTTAATATCAGGAATAGCATTACCCAATCCATCCATCAATTCAAGAAATAAACGATGCCGCTTCCATGGTATAAAGTTTGCAACCATTCCCACTCTTACAACATCATCTTGGTGCCGCGCAGGCAGTTTTTCTGAAGGTACAGTATCAAGGCTTTGAAAGTCATATCCGTTATAAACGAGATGTAATTTTGATGCAGGAAACGCTTCTCTCTCAAGACTTTCTTTTACAGACTTTGATATACATATTATGTCAGTTGCAAGTCTTGCAAC
>CAZGWS010000328.1:0-3141 GCA_964528805.1 uncultured Lentimicrobiaceae bacterium
TTTTGGTATTTCAGCTTCAGCTTGTATTACATTGGCGCGTGCCTCCTGAGCTTTGGCTTTCATTACCTGCTCTGTTGCCACGGCCATAGCTCGTTTTTCTTCAGCTCTGGCTTGAGCTATATTTTTATCGGCATTAGCCTGATCCATTTGAAGTTCGGCACCAATATTTTTACCAATATCAATATCTGCAATGTCGATTGATAGAATTTCAAAAGCAGTACCTGAATCGAGACCCTTTGCGAGTACAACTTTAGAGATAGTATCAGGATTTTCGAGTACAGCTTTATGCGAATCAGCAGAGCCAATAGAGGATACTATACCTTCGCCAACACGAGCTAGTACAGTCTCTTCACCTGCTCCGCCAACCAGCTGATCTATATTTGCCCGCACTGTAACTCTGGCAACTGCGATTAGCTGAATACCATCTTTTGCAACAGCAGCAACCCTCTTAGTATCAATAACTTTAGGGTTTACCGACATTTGAACGGCTTCCAATACATCACGACCGGCAAGGTCGATAGCTGTAGCAGTTTTAAAAGTAAGAGGAATGTTAGCCTTTTCGGCAGATATTAGTGCATTTACAACCTCTCGCACATGACCACCGGCGAGAAAATGAGCCTCTAAGTCGTCGCGTTGTAGTTTAAGACCCGCTTTCGTAGAGGTAATTAAGCTGTTTACAATTATCCGAGGCGGCACTTTTCGCCACCGCATCAGCACCAGCTGTATTAGTGAAATTCGCACGTCGGATACTAAAGCAGTAAACCATAATCCCACAGGGATAAAATAAAAAAGAATCCAAAGCAAAAATATTGCCGCTATGCCAATTGCTATTATAATGTACATTTGCTGTCCCATAATTATTTATTTAGTTTTTTTAATGAAAATTTTATTACCTGATATTCTTATTATTTCAATATTTTGTTTTTGATCGATAAAGTCGGACAATGTTGAGACTTCAAAAAAAGCACCGTTAAATTCGGCTTTCCCCATAGGAGCACATCTTGAGATTGTAACTCCCATATCACCAACATGCAGATTACTTTCTTTTACACCTACTATTGTTCCCGAATTAACTGTCTTTAGCGCTGCATTTTTCCATGTTTTTGAGCGTAAAACTAATATCAATCCAACTGCATTAACAATAACGATACCGCCAAGTGTAATATTCCCAGCCATAACTCCTTCCCTTGAATACGCCAGCCATATTGCAACAGCCATTAGTATAAAACCGGCAATACCGGCAAAACCAACGCCGGGAATTACTATCATTTCAAGAATCATCATTAATAACCCAACAAGTATTAATATTATTATTACTGTCCACATATAAATTATTTTATTTATGATATTTCAACCATTATCTGCCTGTTTGTCATTTCAACATACATTGGTCGAAGACGATCAATAGTCCCTTTTTTAACAGCGCATTTCCCATTGTAATGAGCAATAAGGGCGCAATTTTCTGCTTGAAGATGGTCGTGCTTACAAACTTCAACCAACGTTGTTATAATAAAATCAAAGGTATTATAGTCATCGTTATAAAGAATCAGGCTTTTAGTATTTTCAACAGCCACATCTAATTCGGGAGTAATTGATGTTTTCTTTTTAGTACCCATCTGAGCAATCACAACATTATATCTGCACAAAAATTTTATACAAAGTTAGTACAAATTTTGAGAGACTGTATAAAAATAGTTTAATAACTACAAAATAGCTCTTTATTAACATCAATTTTGTAATTTTATCAAATTATTTACATCATTAAACAAATATTATGGACAAGAAAGGAAATAAAAATGTTTATATTGTAGCCACCATAGCAGCTTTTGGTGGATTATTATTTGGCTATGACACGGGTGTTATTTCGGGGGCATTACTGCTTATTAAAACTCAATTTGCGGCACAAGGAGCAAAGCAAATGACACCTGAATTACAAGAATGGGTTGTTAGTGTTGTATTAATTGGTGCAATGGCAGGTGCACTTATTAGTGGAAAACTCGCCGACATTTATGGAAGGAAGAGAATAATTATTACTACAGCAATCGTTTTTATTTTCGGATCAGCAATTTCGGGGCTTGCACCCAATGTAACATATATTATTACAGGTAGAATAATAATTGGGGTAGCAATTGGGGTAGCTTCGTTTACTGTCCCTTTATACATTTCTGAGATTTCACCAAAAAAAATACGTGGGGCATTGGTTTCGTTGAATCAGTTAGCAATAACAATTGGTATATTTGTTTCATATCTTATCGACCTTGGATTTGCAAACACACATCAGGGTTGGAGATGGATGTTCATTATTGGTGTTGTGCCCGCAGTAGTGTTAGGAATTGGAATGTTTTTTTTACCCGACACACCGAGGTGGCTTATGAGCAAAGGGAAAGATAAAGAAGCAGAGCTAGCATTAGTAAAAACTGCAGCACCCGAAGATATTGAAGACGAATTAACATCAATTAAACAGCTGCTATTAAGCGAAAAAAATAACAAATCCACACTATCGGAATTATTTAAGCCATGGCTGCGACCTGCGTTGATAATTGGTATTGGATTGATGTTTTTCCAACAGTTTACAGGCATAAACACAGTTATTTATTATGCTCCTACTATTTTTCAAATAGCTGGTTTTCATGGTGATTTTGCTCCAATACTTGCAACTTCATTAGTAGGTATTGTAAATATAGTGATGACAATTGTTGCCATATGGCTAATTGACAAATGGGGAAGAAAACCATTAACTTATCTTGGGTTAGCAGGGATGGTTGTAGCACTTGTGATTTTGGGTATAGCTTTCAACCGGGCAGAGGCTTTGGGTTCATCATTAAAATGGATTTCTGTGGGAAGTATAATTATTTATATCGGTTTTTTTGCAATAAGCTTAGGACCAATAGCATGGTTAATAATGTCCGAAATATACCCACTTAAAATAAGAGGTATGGCGATGAGCTTAGCAACATTTTCAAATTGGTTGTTTAACTTTATTGTGGCTAAAACATTTTTAACATTAACACGGGTGTTAACAATACCGGGAACTGAAATTACAGGTACTGACGGAACTCATAGCCCAAATCCTGCCGGTGCATTTTGGCTATTTGCCTTTATGGGGATTGCAGGATTGGTGTTTACATATTTTTATATGCC
>CAZGWS010000329.1:0-3139 GCA_964528805.1 uncultured Lentimicrobiaceae bacterium
AAAAAAATGAAAATGAAAAATTTATTCAGAGTAACAACGATGTTGATTATAACCTCGTTGGTAATTGTAACAATGAACAATTGCGACAAAACAAATCCTAGTTCGATTTCTGGAATGCAACTATGTAATTGATGATATACTGGAATATTAGCGTTATGGCAGTAGGAAAGATTTTTGCAGTTGTTGTATTCTCCATGATATTCAATATTGGCTTTGCCCAATATGGTTTTGAAATTGATATTAATAATGAAAATACTGATGAGTTACCTACAAATTTTGTTAGGAATGACAATGGCGGTTATATAGGCTTTATAAATATAGATTGGAATGGAGGAAGGCTATATTCAATTTCGGCAAACGGTGACACTTTGAGTGTGTCTATTTCAAAGAATGACACCTTATTCAGAGTTAGCAGTATAATCATTCCAGTTGTTGCCCCTGATTATAGCTATTTATTAACTTGTGGCGGTTCTGTTGATACAGGTTCTTTTAATGATCTTTTTACTACTTTTATAGCAGTTGATTTGGAATTAAATGTTATATGGGAAAAGACTTTTAAGTTCAATTTTTATTATGGGATAAATTCCTCTGCTATTATCCAAAAAATCGACAGTAATTTTTTATATTGTTGCGCTCCACATGGTACAAACAATATGTTTCTTTTTGAGTTTTCTTTATATGGTGATAGCTTGTCGTATAAAAGCTTTATAGCTGATAGTGCAGGACAAATAATGAATATTACTTATAATTCCGATTCATCCAATATTATGCTGCATACCATATATGCTCATTATGACCCTATGGGTCCCCAATCACAATGTATTACCCTCGACAGCAACTGGAACCAGATTAAAGTACGGGAATACCCACGGTGGTTAAGAAAACCCTATACGGCAATGCTAATACCAGGTGGGTACATACTCAATGGTGGCACTTACAATGAATCTTACAATGCAATTGCCACGGCTTACAAGATAAAGGACGATTCGTTGTTTACGCCGGAATACATCAATAAACTGACTAATCCTGACACAAACACTTTTGCCGCTGACTATCAGTCGGTTGATTATTATTACAATGGGTGCTATTTTGTAGGGGGGACTATAAATTTGGAGGGAACTTATAATCCAAGCTGGTTCTATATTACGATGCTAAATGACACACTTGGCATCGAATACGAAAAATATATTGGAGGCGATAAGCATTACAGGTTGGTTTCTGTTACTGCCTCCGAAGATGGAGGAGTGCTGCTGGTTGGTACAAAGCAGGAACTCGGGATGAACCCCCAGACTGACGTATATATTGTTAAACTTGACAGTACAGGCTGCATAACAGGGATTTCAGGAAAATCTGATAATATTATAGTACACAATGCCATATTATATCCAAATCCGGGTAACAACTACTTTAATATACGTACTGCTTTAAAAAATTGTACTCTAACGTTTTTTAATACTGCTGGAATAAAAGTAATGGAAACAAAATTGGACGAATTAATTACTCATATTGAGACAAGTTATCTGCCATCCGGTCAATATATATATAGAATAACTAATAAAAACAAGTTAGTTGAAGCAGGTACGTGGATTAAAAAATAACCTTAAATTAATAAACTATGAAACGAATAGTGATAATACTTATAATATCTGTGATAACTTTAATAACACATGCTAAAAACATTTTTGGGATACAGAGGTATTGTTTGTGAAGTTTCCATTGATGACATTACCATATATTAAAATTTGAAAAGTAATGAAGAACCAACTTTTATTATTATTTTTACTTTTGTGGGTAGGAAACTGCTATTCACAAAACAGTTACGAGGTTACGTTTGCAACGGATCTGGACGATAGAATCTTAGAAACTACAAAAGGAAATGAAGATGAGTTTATTGTAATAAGATATAAATCGTACTGGGTCGGTTATTACGACACTGCGAATGTAACTCGATACTCTATTTACAGTTTTTACAATAATCTACAGGACTCGCTGTGTTGGCCTGTAGATTTTTACCGCTCCGACACCAATATTTTTCCGCAAACGGTTTTTTTCGATACCGGTTATTATTTTGCTTTCGGCTCGGCGGTAACCAATACAAATGGACCGGATAGTTTGCTAAACCGGTGGGAATATATGGCAAAATTTGACGCAGACAAACAATTGATTTGGGAAAAGTTCTATCCTCGCCCTGCCGAAATGGATGGATTTACTGTCACTGGAGGAGCAAAATTATTAAAACTGATTAACGGAAACTTTTTGGTTTCTAATGGTGCAGGGAAAATGGGTACTCCTGTCACTAGGTCCTTGTTGCGCGAATATTCTGTAAACGGCAATTTCATAAAAGAGAGATTTTTTTCGGACTATTTAACAGGTTTTCAACAATCATTAACCTACAGTTTCGACTCAACGAAAATATTAATACATTCCACTATAGGGCATATTCCAGGTTGCAATAATTTGGAAACCGCTGGTATAGGTGCATTGATTTTGGACACCATAACGTACGACACTGTCGGCGGAATATGTTATTATCCAGATATTGCGATAGAATATCCTTATGAGGCAATGTTTGATCACAACGGGCATCTGATACTTTCAGGAAATACCAGAATATTTGATTTTGTACAACATAAGTCGGATGAATATATCGGAACCTATGTATTAAATTCAGATTTTCAGATAATAAACAGCCGTTTGCTTACCGATAAAGACAGACCCACATGGCTTGCATATTTAAAAAATATGGATATTGATGAAAACGGAAACATATTTGTTGTTGGAGAGGTGGACTGGTCGGCTAGCTTTTTTCCTCAAACCTACGATTATATCTATTTAGCGAAAATGGACAGCAACCTGAATGTACTAACCGAACGATATCTTGGCGGCAATTCGTTTTACGGAGTTATGACAATGATAGCAACAACGGATGGTGGAATGGCTATTGGGGGATATAAATATGATTATACCGTAAACGAATGGGGTGACAACGATGCCTTTCTGATAAAAACCGATCCTGAACTATGGGTAAACACACCGGAAAACTATGCCATACCCGTACACTCGGTTTTGGTATATCCCAATCCCGGTAGCAGCATAATGAATATTAGAACAACGGAAAAGGGAAGTATTTTAAAATTAT
>CAZGWS010000330.1:0-3129 GCA_964528805.1 uncultured Lentimicrobiaceae bacterium
TTAAATTTTTTATCGAATTCTTTTATCTTCTTCTCATGTGATGTGTGGTTTAACGAACCCAAAAGCCCCTCTGATGCTGAGGAGGCGTTAGTAATATCAGGATGTGAACCGTAAAAAATAGTTTGAGTTATATCATTTAGCTCTTGAATATCAATGTTATGCAGGTTATCACATAGAAGACGCCAGTTTGTATCGGTATTATTAAAAAAACTAGTTGGATTTTCCCAGAGTGAATCCAGCAGATTATCAACGATGGCTTCCCCCTTAGTAACACGATTGGTTTGTGAGAATGCTTGCATTCCCAATAATATGATTATCGCAATATTGAATAGTTTAAGTTTCACGCCAGTTCGTTTTTTATTAACTTACAAGTGTATAAAGCATAATTCCGCCCACGAGGACAAATAGAATAGACACACCTATTTTCATAATGTCTTCGGGAAGTTTTTTTTGTAAAGCCGGACCAATTTGTCCGCCGATAATAACACCCGGAATAGTAAAAATACTTATGTTTACAATTGAGTTGATAGCTTCAGAGTTTGCGGTGGCAACAAATTCGTAAAAATGCCCAACTGATGCAACAAAGGCAGTGATAACAACAACAAACACAGATGTTGCCACGGCAACCGGTGTCGGCACTTTACATTTTGCTACCAAATGATATTCCTGTAGCTCTGCTAATCCAACGGATATCATTCCAAAAAAAGCACCTCCTACAGCAGCAAAAAAGCGGCCCATATCTTTATGACATACAGTATATTTGAATTCTCTTCCTGATTTGTCAACTAATAGCGTTTCATAATGAATTTTGAATTCTTTTTTACGGGCAGTTTCATTTTTCTCTATATCTTCTTTACGCCACGATGTAAATAATTGTGTGCCGATAAAAATAATTCCGACAGCGAATATGGTTTTTAGAATTTCCGCAGGTATTTCACTACCAAATACTGTCCCGATAATTGCTGCCGGTACTGAAAACAATAGCAGGTTAAAGCCTAACCTATAATCAATTAGACTTGCTTTTACATAGGCAACAAGTCCTGATGAAAATCCAAACAATTCAGTTATTAAAGCTGCTCCAACAGCTATTGCAGGGTCGAGTTTTAGACCAAGCATAAAAAGTGGTGAAAAAAATACCGCTCCTCCAATACCACTTGACATGGCAATTGTTGCTATTACTATAGACAAGGGAAGCAAGTACCAAAGTTCGAATGAGATTTCCATTTTTATTTATTTTTATGATAGCAATTTTAAAGTTAATTTTACTTTTATCTACAATAAATTAAATAAGGTTAACGTCACAGATTATTTCGAGTAGCGCAGGACCCTCATAATCGGCAATTTTTTGCATTGCACCGTCTAAGTCTTCTTTGTTTTCAACACGAATACCGAGTGCACCACAGTTATTTGCAAAATCAGCAAAATTAGGGTTATGCATATCGGTTTGCCATACTTTTAGTTGTGATGTACGTTGCTCTTTTGATATTTTACCGAGTTCTGAATTATTAATCAGGATATGCTTTATGGGCATATTGTATTTAACGAGTGTAGTTATTTCGGCGAGGTATTGACCGAGACCGCCATCACCGGAAACCGACCAAACAGGACGTGTATTTTTAACTGCAGCCCATGCTCCCATTGCTGCCGGCAATGCAAAACCAATTGAGCCGAGGTAACCTGACATTAATACTGATTGATTTTTACACTCAAAATATCTACCAAAGGAGTAGGCATTATTTCCCACATCTACAGTGATTACAGCATCTTCAGGGGTAATCCTGTTCATGGCATCAAAAACTGCAATTGAGCTTATGCCATTATCTTTGTTATCTTTAAGACGATTTTCTTTTTCTAATTTCCATATTTTCCAACGCATGGCAATCTCCGGTCTTTGGTCGATGGTATCCGACTTTTTACCTAACTTTTTCTGAAGGAGCTTACATGTAACACCAATTTCACCCCAAAGCGCAACTTCCACTTTATGAAATTTACTTAATGCCATAGGGTCAAAGTCAACTTGTATAATAGGTTTTTTAGGCGTTATCCCTGTATGATTTGAGAATGAAGCACCCATAACAATCAGTAAATCGCTTTCATTCATAAACCATGATGCAATTGGAGTACCACTTCTGCCAAGCACACCACAACCGAGAGGATGATTATCAGCAATTAGTCCTTTGCCTTTAAACGTAGTTATTACCGGTGCATTCATCATCTCAGCTATGGCAATAATTTCATTAACTGAATTTTGAGCACCATGTCCGATGATAATCACCGGTCTTTTTGCATTTTTAATCAAGTTAACGGCATTTAGCACCATATCTTTTGGTGGCGAAATAGTGAATGGAGTAATTCTGCCATCAGGAGTTTGAGCTTCTTCATCTTTAGGTTTAGGGGTAAACTGCACCTCATCGGGGAAAGTGATATGACTTACATCTCTTTTAACAATGGCATGTTTTATGGCTTGTGTCATTAACTCAGCATGCTGACTATTTTGCTGTACTGCGTGGTTAAACTCTGCAACAGTTTGAAAAGCTTTCACCAAATCTACTTCTTGAAATGCTCCGGTGCCAAGCACTTGCGTATTTACCTGCCCCGATAATGCCAACAAAGGAACACGGTCAACTTTGGCATCCCACATACCGGTGAACATATTTGTTGACCCGGGACCGGCGATTCCGAAACATGCAGCCGGCTTACCTGTAAGTTTAGCATATCCACTTGCGGCGAAAGCTGCGGCACCTTCGTGGCGGATGCCGATGTACTGCAATCTACCTTCTTGTTCCAGTCGCCGCATGGCATCGGCAACACCAAGATTGCTGTGTCCTACCATACCAAAAACAGTATTAACGCCCCAGTTTACCATGGTTTCCATCATCACATCCGAAATTGTTACTTTATGTGGTTCTTCTTCTATTATACCTACATAAACAATTCCATTTTCTTCCTTAACTTCGTAAGGGTCAACACCATCGTCAAATCCGGGAGCTTTTCCGGTACATGGGTGATAATCCCAGCCATGCCACGGGCATCTAAGTATTCCATTTTCAATGCTGCCCTCGCCAAGAGGACCTCCCTGATGCGGACAACTGTTATTGAGGGCGCAAAATTTACCTTCAAAATGCGATA
>CAZGWS010000331.1:0-3110 GCA_964528805.1 uncultured Lentimicrobiaceae bacterium
TACTTTTCCATGAATGTCTATTAAAAACATTATGTTCTCCTTTTTAATTAGCTAATGCTCAGCATCAGCGGCAGTCAAAAGTGTCGTGATTTTTGCCATGCAAAAATCACGACACTTTTGACTGTCCGCTGGATGCAATTGTTAGCTTGTTTTTGTTTAGTATAATATGCTTTCCATTACCGACCCGAAAAAACGATACTTGGTTCTAACTTTAATACCGGGCGCGCACTAATCACTGCTGCTGCAAGACTGACAATTAAAACTCCCAATACACCGACCAATGGAGTAAACCACATTAACCTGTACGGAAATTCGATTGCAGTTACAAACTCTCCAATAATGGCACATAATCCGATGCCGATTCCTGTACCTAAAAATGCACTTGAGCCTGCTTGTATAAACACCATTTCTAAAAGCATAGAGTTTGACGCTCCCATTGCCTTAAGCACAGCATATTGTTTGAGATTTTCATAAGTAAACATATACAGCATTACCCCGGTAACACCAAAGCCAACTGTCATGGCTAAAATCAGCATAGCGGCCATATCACCAACGTCTTCCGAGTTAACGAGAAACCAGCGTACAGTATCTTCCTTAAAATCTGCTGATGTTCTTGCTCGTAAGCGGGTTTGTTGTTCAATTTCCCTGGCTAATTGAATGGCTGAAACCCCGTTTTGGGCAGATACCATAATAAAGGTTAATAGCTTATTTTCAGATGGCAAAAGGCGTTTTACATTTGAATAAGTGGTATAAAGCAAAGGACGAGGTGGGAACCTTGGAACGGTATGGGATGCACCTGCAATAACAACTCTTTTATCGTTAATTAACAATTCGTCGCCAAAATGTAACGGCCTTGTTGCAACATTTAAATGCACACCATCAAACGCCCATTTGTCTTTTGAAAACATGGGGGTTTGTAATTTATCGGTTGTTCCACCGGCATCAACAATAACGCTATTCGGCTTATAAAGGATTGCTGGTGAGGTTCCAGCCAATAAAGGCGCACCTGTTAAACTTGCATTATCTACACCAATCATCTGGAAAGTTTGAAAGCGACCATTCGGAAAGCGTGCAACCACATCATTCAGTGATAGAGGCACCGCATTGGCAACACCTTTTACACCTGCCACTCTGGTTAAGGCAGATGAAGGTAAATTAATGGTCATTTCTGTGGAATTAACGGCTGGATCCATTACCCAAATATCAACAGATGGGTTTTCTGAAATAAGTGCAAAACCCTGGGTCATAAAACCCGCAAAATAGGCAAGTGCGAAAGTGACTAAAAACGCAGTAAATGCAATTCCAGATAGCAAGCCAATATATTTGGCCTTATCTCCCATCAACATTTGTAATGCGATACGAAACATTATAAAGAGTCCTTTTCTGATACTTGAATAAAAACATCTAATTGTTGCCCGACATACAATGGGAAACTCGGCTCAACTAAAGAATATAGGACTTGTAACACACGCAAATCAGTGCGTTCTGTACTTAAACCTGTTAAAGCCGTTTTAGGCACCATATAAGGTTCAGTATATTGATAATGTAATGGGATTTTAAGATTTTGATGATTGCGAACAAAAGTAACAGCTTGTGTTTTGGGCTTGAAACGTAGCAAGTCATTTTCATTAATATCAACGCGTAATCTTAATTTATCGCTGCCGATAATAATTGACCTTGTAGTAATACGACTGCTATCAATAAATTCACCCTCTCTAATTTTGCATTGCAATACTTTCCCTTTGATTGGTGAATAAACGGTATATCGTTCCAATTCTTTCTTTAGAACCATCAATTCAGCCCTAGCCAAAGCCGAATTAGCTTTGGAAAGAGCTAACTCATCTACAGAAGCAAGATACTTCCGTTTGCTTATTGCGCCAGGTGCTAGATCATGAATATCTTTGTCAATTTTATATTGGTGCCGTATCTTTGTTAAGTTGGCATCAGCTACTTTTATTTTGCTTCTGGTAAATTCTATTTTTTCTTTGATATTCCGTGCATCAATGTTAAATAATGGATCTCCAATATCAATTTTTTGCCCGGTACGAACAAAAAGCTTAGTCAAAACACCGGATACGGGTGATCCAATTGGGATGTTTGTGCTTTCGGTTTCTACAATACCTGTTGCATAAATAAAAGATTGGTAAGGAATATTTATTTTGGCAATAGACGTTGTTTTAACAGGAGTCGTTTGATGATCGTAAACAATATAAGAGACGGCAATAATGAATCCTAAAAAAGATAACAAAATCAATTTATATAAAGTCTTCATTTTCTTTTTCCTGAATTGATTTGATTTTAATAACCCTGCCATCATCCATATAAGCTATGCGGTCTGCAAAATTAAATATTCGGTTATCGTGGGTAACGACGACAAGGGTTCTGTTTTCTTGTTTTACCAAGCTACGCAAAAGCTCCATAATCTGCTGTCCAGATTCATGATCCAGATTACTGGTTGGTTCATCACATACAATTAAATTTGGTTTATGAACTAATGCTCTCGCAATAGCTACTCTTTGTTGTTGCCCGCCACTTAATTCACCTGATAATGCATGAATACGAGAACCCAAGCCAACTGCATCAAGCATGGTTTTTGCTTCCTTGATTGCCGCTGAGCGTTTTACACCTTGAATCAACAGGGGGACAGCAACATTTTCTATAGCAGTCAAGGCTGGCAATAAATTAAATGATTGAAAGACAAAACCAATCAAACAGCTTCTAAAATTATTTTTTTCTTCATCGCTTAATTTGCTTAAGTCTTTTCCCAAGACACTGCATTCCCCACTGTCTGCTTTGAGTAAGGCACTAATAATCGAGACAAATGTTGTTTTACCACAGCCAGATGGGCCAACCAACATAAGTAATTCACTGCTATAAACATCCAACTCAATATTACGTAATGCGGAAACCTTTGCTTCCCCTTCACCATAAGTTTTTTTGATGTTGCGGCAGCGAATGGCGATATGATTATTTTGCTCAGAATTCATGATTTATTGAACGATTAGCATAAGGGGCAACCAAAAACGTGCGGAGCACGGCTTTTGGTTGTCCAAAAGAGCAAAGCGAATGGCTTGATGTGCTTGTTATGTGGTGAAGCATAGTTTAACCAC
>CAZGWS010000332.1:0-3106 GCA_964528805.1 uncultured Lentimicrobiaceae bacterium
TTACAAAAAAGGAGTTTTGAAGTTGCTCAAGTTATTTCGTGCGCATTCCTTAATATTGCAGGAAATAAATATAGGTTAATCGTATCTATAGATTATGGGCGGCAGGCTTGTTTTATTAGGTTTATTGGTACACATAAACAATATGATGATATTGATGCAGAGGTAATATAATGAATATTCAACCAATTAAAACAGAACAAGATTACGATAAAGCTCTTGCAGAAATTGAAGAGTTTTGGGGAGCAGATGAAGGTACGGAAAATGGCGATAAGTCTAATAGAAATGACGTACCCGTTATTTGTAGTGATATTTACTTATGTGTTTTTCAGACAGATGCATATTACACCCAGCGTATTTATTGGAGGACTGTTGATACTGGTTGGGGCGGGGTTGATAATTTATAACAATTAAGGAACGTGCATAGAACAACCAATCGAGTCTGACCCCATTGTTTGCGTTCGTAACTTTTGTGATTCTCAACATAGCAATACAATTTTAGTCTCTATGTCATTTTAAACGTATGGTACGGACTAGATACCCCGTTCCGCTCAGGATATCAACAACATTGACCCCTTGATTTTTGGATTATATCTCTTCTGGCGCCTTAACGCATTCTATTTATAATATGGATTTGAGTTTAAAAGCCGTAGAATAGTTTTTTTAATACACTTGGTTATTTAGCAAGTCATTAAAAGTTTCTTTTTTTCGAATGATATTCACCTCATTATTGTAATGAAACAATTCTAGTGGTTTTAAACGTGAGTTGTAATTCGATGCCATTGTAAAACTATAAGCACCTGTATTTTCCATGCAAATGATGTCGCCAACAGTTGGGTTACCAACATTTCTTGTTTTTCCAAAACTGTCTTGCTCACAAATATAACCTACAATATTATAGGTCTTTAAGGTAATATCTGTATTGCTGAGGTTTCTAATATTGTGAAAAGCGTCGTAATACATTGGTCTAATAAAATGATTCATGCCCGAATTAACAAAAACATTATTCGCATTAATAGTAGTTATTCTAGAAAGGAATAAACCAGCATTACTCACTAAAAATTTCCCTGGTTCAATAATTAATTTCAACTCATTGTGATAGTCTTTCTGAAAATCTTGAAATACTTTCGTAAGATTATTACCAACAATATCAATATTCAAAAAGGCATCATCTTTTTTGTATTTTACTTTAAAACCTCCTCCAAAATTGATAAATTTTAAATTTTTGAATTGTTTGGCAACCGAAAACAATAATTTAGAGGACGCTATAAATGAATCGGAATTTAAAATATCCGAACCCAAATGAATATGGAATCCATCCACTTTAAGCTTTTTTATTTTTACTAAATCGAGAATCGTATCTACATCCGACAAGGGAAGACCAAACTTCGAGTTTTCCTCACCTACAATAATTTTTGCGTTTCCACCTGCGGTAATTCTCGGGTTGATACGAATGCCAATTGCTGTGCCTGTTCGCAATTGAGTATATTGTTTTATTTGAATAAGATTGTCTAGCGTAATGTGAACTCCAAGTTTAGAAGCCTCTACAATTTCATTAAATGGTGTGCCATTTGGTGTAAAAGAAATATTTTTTGGAAGGAATCCTGCAAGCATAGCGATTTTAATTTCGTTTAAAGAAACCACATCCACAGAAGCGCCCAATTGCTGTATAAACTTTAGAATGCCTATAGTACTTAGGGCTTTTACAGCGTAATTTACTTGAAAACGCTTGCAGTTTTTAAAAGCATGTTGTAATTCTTGATACTTTTCTTTAATGACATCGCCATTGTATATAAAGAAAGGAGTTTGGTATGCTTTTGATAATTGTAAAAGGGTTTGGTCACTTAACATAGAGGTTTTCTTTAATCGGATATATTTTCTATTTCATGCTATTTGTCTTATTTTTACCTAAATTTATAAAGTAAGATGAAAAAAAACATTTTTATAGCTCTCGTAGTTTTGATTTTAGCTTCTTGTAAAAGTAAACTAAAAATTATAGAAAGTAAACAAACGGCAACTAAAATAATTACAAAATGGAAACGTCCCTCCAATTTAAAAAAAGGAGATACGGTGATGTTGTTGACTCCTGCAAGTTATTTAAAAGACAGTTTAAGCTCTATAGCTACGGCAATAGACAGTTTAAAAAGTTGGGGATTGCATTATAAGTTAGGGAAACATATATTCGATAGGCAAGGTCATTTTGCAGGTGCAGATACCGATAGAGCATCCGATTTTCAAAAAGCAATTGATAATCCTAATATCAAAGCGATTTGGTGTACACGTGGCGGTTATGGATCGGTGCGTATGATTGATGCTGTTGATTTTAATAAACTGCAACAAAATCCAAAATGGATTATCGGTTATTCCGATGTTACTGCGATTCATAACGAAATTCATAATGTAGGAGTGCAATCGATACATGGTGTGATGCCTGTTAATTTTAAAATACCATCCGATAAGAAAATAAAAGCGATAAAGACTTTTAAAAAAGTGCTTTTTGGAGCGGCATTGAATTACGAGATTGAAGGGAATGAGTATAATAAAACGGGAACTGCGGAAGGTGTTTTGGTTAGAGGAAATTTAACCTTGTTGCACACGATGCTAGGCTCTACATCTACCATCGATATGAGGAATAAAATATTATTTATAGAAGATGTTGGTGAGAAAAAATATCGTGTTGATAGAATGTTGATGAGTTTAAAAAGAGCAGGTTATTTTAAAAAGTGTAATGGCGTTATTGTAGGTAGCTTTACCGAGGCGAAAGCATTAGATATTCTGCTTATATTAGTGGATGACTACGAAAAGATACATTATCCAATTTTACCACCAGACCCAATTGAGGCTATCAAATTCAGAATGGAGCAGATGAATCTTTCAAGAAAAGATATAGAGCCTTATATCGGAGGAAGAGGTAGGGTTTCCGAAATTTTAAATTACCAAAGGAAGCTTTCGTTAAATATGATAAGAAGTCTTCATTCTAATCTATCTATTCCTTTAGAGAATCTTATCAGTGAAATAAAAACAATTGCATAACAAGTGACTATGGTGTCAAATGTTAATTACGTAATTATGGTGTGCTTTTTTCTTTGGTGTTGGCAAGCTTTTGTAG
>CAZGWS010000333.1:0-3099 GCA_964528805.1 uncultured Lentimicrobiaceae bacterium
AAGAATCTTACATTTCAGCTAAAAAAGAAGATATTGTTATTATTGACAGTCCCGTTGGATTGCCCGGTCGTGTTGTTAAAAATAAATTTGTTGAAGACATTTTGAAAGGAATTATAAAGCCAATCAATTGTCCATGGAAATGCCTTAAAACATGTGATTACAAAAAAGTTTCTTTTTGTATAGCCCAAGCCTTGTTTAATGCGGCACAAGGAAAAATGGAAGAAGGATTTGCATTTGCCGGAACTAATGCTTTTTTGACAAAAAAAATACAATCAGTAAAGGAAATTTTTGATGAATTAATTACTGATTATAACAAAGCAAAACAATTAGAATTAGTAATACCTTAATTTATTATTAAAAAAAGAATAAATATGAAACGAATAAATCTAATAATTATCGGAATAATAGCACTTATATTTAGTGTAAATACTGCCAAAGCACAAGATGATGCCAATAAATTAAAATTATCAGGGGAGTTATTAACCGACCAGCGATTCTTGTTGGATAAGCCACATGATTGGGCTTGGAACGAAAACCGACTTACGCTTAAGCTAGACAAGAAAATTTGGGGTAATTCAAAATTCTACAGCGAAGTTTGGTTGCGTAATTTTGGCTTACCTAATATAAATAAATCAGCAGATTTATACAACAAGGGAATTGTTGACCCTTTTGATATTGAAATAAGAGAAGCTTACGTGCAACTTTTTGGTTTTTTGTCAAAAGACCTTGATTTAAAAATTGGTAAACAGCGTATTACATGGGGAACAGCGGATAAGCTTAATCCTACTGATAATTTAAATCCATATGATTTTGAAGATGTATTGGATTTTGGTCGACACCGTGGTTCAGTTGCAATAAATGCAGAATATTATTTCAATTCTGATTTCTCGATGCAAGCAGTGTATATTCCAATATTTCAACCTGCAAACATGCCTGTTGGGATTTTCGCAAATGCATTAAACCCATCAATGGATCTACCTGAGGGGGTAACCCTAAATAGTTTTACCGATCAGGTAATAATGCCACGCTATGATTTGGCGGAGAGTTCAACTGTGGGCTTAAAGATTAAAGGATTTGCTGCTGGTTTCGACTTCTCGTTAAGCTATGTTTGGGGCAGGGATGGTATGCCGTTTAGTACTTATAATACTTTTATTCCCATTGATACTCTGGGAGGGATAGATATTGTTTCGCAATTATCATTTTTTAGAAACCACATTATTGGAGCTGATATGGCTGGAAGTATTGGAGGTGTTGGTGTATGGGCAGAAGCTGCTGCATTTATCCCTGAGAAAGAAGTGATAATGACAAATGATTTTTCGGCAATGTATCCACAGTCTCCTGTTCCTGTTACAGTAGATTCTGTGGTTCTTAAAAAAGAAGCTTATGTGAAATTTGTGATTGGTGCTGATTATAATTTTGCTAATGGTATTTATTTGAATTTTCAGTATTTGCATGGTTTTGTTAACGAAAGGGGAACCGATAATTTGAATGATTATTTCTTTATTCAATTGGAAAAGAAATTTTTTGAGGACAAGCTAAAAATTGTTCCATTAGCAGGTGGGTTTATTGTTTCCGACTGGGCAGATATTGCAGACAATTACTCAATAGTTTATGTTCCAAGCGTTTCATACATGGCAACTGATAATGCCGAAATAACATTATCAACAGCACTATTTGATGGCAAAGGCGATGATATTTTTGCTAATTTTACTGACTATAATATGTTTATGTTTAAACTGAAGTATAGTTTTTAAATAACTGTAAAAACTGAAATAATTATTATTCACCTCAAGAAGTAATTAAATTGACAAATGGAGAAATTTCATCAAAATAAGATTTTTGACAAAATCATCTTAGTACATGACAATTTTTGAATTTACCAATGTAATCAACTAAATTCCAGTTTATTATGTTGATAACTCGGTAATAACTTTTGTTCTTTTTATTCATTTAATAATCTGGTATTCAGTATATTAGACAAGTTTTTAACCAAAAAACATCTAATACATGAATACCAGATATGAGAGTAAAATTAGTATTTTAAATGACACGTTGTTCAAAATTTTCGGTTCCGAATTAAATTTGGCAAGAATCAAATTCATCAGCCTGTTTATCATTGCCTTGAGTAAAGTACAGACTGTCACATTTGAAAAAATTGCCGTTGCTTTTGAAAATGAAGCCTATACATCCTCCTCTCTTCGGCGCATACAAAGGTTCATGGCCGATTATATTCTAGACACAAACATCATTGCACGACTTATCTTTGCTTTATTACCACATGAACCTCCATTCAGGCTTGCTTTAGACAGAACCAACTGGAAATTCGGAAATAAAAATATCAACATTCTTGTTCTGGGCGTAGTATATCAGGGGGTAGCTTTCCCTGTTTTGTATACCATGATGAATAAACGTGGCAATTCTTCTACGGCTGAAAGAATAGATTTAATGGAACGTTATATCATGCTGTTTGGTAGTAGCTCTATAGATTGTTTGCTGGCTGACAGAGAGTTCGTTGGAGAAGACTGGATTGCTTACCTGAACAGTTACAAAATCCGATATCATATTAGGATCCGAGAAAATTTCTACGTTATTATTCCTCATAATGGACATCGGATTAAGGCTTCCGTCTTGTTTCATCAGTTAAAACTGAATCAGTTTGTGTTTCATCGTAGAATTGTAAGAGTTAATGATCAGCTCTGCTACATATCCGGTTCAAAAGTTATGAGTAAGGAAGGAAAGCCTGAACTACAGGTTATTATCTCTTTTAATGAACCCGGCAAGGCCAATTCGTTGTACAAACAAAGGTGGCAGATAGAATCAGCGTTTAAAGCCTTAAAGTCAAGTGGTTTCAATATTGAAGACACGCATTTGACAGAAATGGACAGGATTGAAAGACTACTTTCCCTTGTATTGATTGCATTTGTATGGTCTTACAAGATTGGACTATATCTGAACGCTCTAAAACCTATTCCGATAAAAAAACATGGGAGGAAAGCCTATAGCTTCTTTAAGTTTGGATTGAATAGCCTTGCTAAAGTTATCAATGTCAGTAATCTAACAGAATTCAAGAACTATTGCCTATTTTTGTCATGTACTTAG
>CAZGWS010000334.1:0-3075 GCA_964528805.1 uncultured Lentimicrobiaceae bacterium
TTTTTGTAACAGGGGTAATATTATTATTTCTACCTTTTTTATTAAGTAAGGATATTTTTAATTTCTATATCAGCTTTAACCATGAGCATGCGTTAATTGCCTCTTTTCTTAAATTTGCCATCCTCGCTACAATCGGGGAGATAATAGGTTTGCGCATTAAAACCGGCAGCTATTACAAAAAAGGTTTTGGCATTATTCCGCGGATGATTGTGTGGGGATTTATCGGAGTTACAATTAAAATTGCTTTTGTGATATTTGCATCAGGAACACCTGTATTTTTACAATCCATTGGACTAAAGGGAGCTCGAGAGGTAATGATGGGTGCTTTTAGCCTTGAAAAATTATTAGTCGCCTTTAGTATTAGTGCTGCACTAAATATAATCTATGCTCCTGTCATGATGACATTTCATAAAATAACCGACATGCACATCCTTGAAAATTCCGGTAAATTATCAGGTTTTTTTACACGTATAAAATTCAAAAAATATATGGTAAATTTAGACTGGAATATCCAATGGAACTTTGTTTTTAAAATAACAATTCCTTTTTTTTGGATACCTGCCCATACAATTACCTTTATGCTGCCACCTGATTTTCAGGTCCTTTTTGCCGCATTGCTTGGTGTTGCCTTGGGTGCAATACTTGCTATTGCCGATATGATGGGTAAGGATGAAAAAAGTTATGAATTTCGAAAACAATAGTAGAGAATATTAATAAAGAAAAAACGTTTAAAATATGTAGTGCTTCTAAAAAAAACTCTGACTTTTTAAGTGGCTTCTACAATAGATAATATTAAAAAATACAGATAACGGAAACCTGATTTTATTACATTGATACTTATGTCGGACTTGCGGTTTCCATCTAAATGAATAGTTATGAAAAACACTCCAATACATTTTGATACAGTCAAAAAGAAAATTGAAGAAAGTGGACTTAAGTCTGTAGGAAAGGCTTCAATTCGTGAGATTAAAAAGCTAATTGATACAATAGAGAAAGAAACCGGCGAGAAATTTATAAGGATGGAAATGGGGATACCCGGACTACCTCCTGCCAAAGTGGGAGTGCAAGGACAAATTGAGGCTCTTAGAAATGGTGTCGCTGCTAAATATCCTGATATTCAGGGTATTCCGGTATTAAAATCTGAAATTTCCAAGTTTATAAAACTGTTTATGAATATTGATATAAATGAGGAAAGTTGCATCCCGACAGTAGGCTCAATGCAAGGTAGCTTTGCTTCTTTTTTGCTCTTAAATAGATTGTATAAGGAACGTGATACAACATTGTTTATTGATCCCGGTTTCCCGGTACACAAAATGCAGCATAATGTGTTAGACCTTAAATACGAAACATTTGATGTTTATAATTATCGTGGTGATAAACTTCGCAATAAGTTGGAGTCGTACTTTAGTACCGGTAAAATACATTCTGTAATCTATTCTAATCCCAATAACCCGTCGTGGATATGCTTTAACGACGACGAGCTGAAAATAATTGGTGAGCTTGCAACAAAATACAATGTTATTGTTATGGAAGATCTTGCATATTTTGGTATGGATTTTCGTAAAGATTATTCAAAACCAGGTATCGAACCTTACCAACCAACTGTTGCTAATTATACTGATAATTACATTCTTTTTATATCAAGTTCAAAAGCCTTTAGTTATGCAGGCGAACGAATAGGAATGCTTGCAATTTCAAATAAGTTATTCTCCGGTCATTTTACAAATCTATTTGAGTATTATCCCTCTGATGAATTTGGTTATTCGATGGTTTTTGGAACATTGTATCCTCTTAGCTCAGGTACCTCGCACTCAGCACAATATGCTTTGCATGCCATCCTTAAAGCCGCTAACGATGGTAAACTTAACTTTATTGAGCAGGTTATGGATTATGGTAAAAAAGCTAAAATTATGAAAAAACTTTTTACCGATAATGGTTTTAAGATTGTATATGATACAGATATTGATCAACCAATTGCTGACGGTTTTTACTTCACGTTTTCATATCCTGGAATGGATGCCGAACAGCTGCTAAATGAATTAGTTTATTATGGAATTAGTGCCATATCATTATTAATTACCGGTAGCGAAAGGAGCGAAGGCATTAGAGCTTGCACTTCTTTAATCCAGCACGACCAGTTTGTTGATTTGGAGTCGAGGCTCGTTAGATTTAATGAGGATCATCTAAATAAATAAGTATATTGATTTTATTATGGTTGCAGTATGCTGCTTATTGTTGCAATGTTAAATTGCTCATTGGGGGTAGTTGCCCAATTGTTGAGTGCTAAATTGTTGAATTGTATTATTTTACAATTAAATATACAATTGAATCACTATCATTACTTCATCTATCAGTAATATAATCAGCGTTATATGAAATATTATTACTTTTTATTGGTAATTGTGCTTATGCATTTATTAACATATAGTGTTACCGCCGAAAATAATGATAAACCAATCTATGATAATCCACTTGTCGATTCCATGCGATCAATACAGTATTCCGATCACGTTAAAGCCTTAAAAATTGGGTTTAATATACTTGAGTACGGCAATTTGGATAAAGCAAACAATACCGTTGCTCAAACTTACACAACAATCGGAAATATATTTTTTGATCAGGGTTTCTATGGGATGTCTGAAGAGTATTATGCCAAGGCTTTGACTGACTATATTGAGCTGAAGGATACTTTTGCAGTAGCTTGGTTATATGTTAGTATGGGAAATTTGAATTTTAAGAATAAACTATTTGATGATGCTGAAAAGAATTATAATCGTGCAATGGGACTATTTATTCAGATGAATGTGCTGCGGAGCGAGGCAACTGTTCAAAATAACTTAGCACTAATTAAATTTCAACAAAATGATTTGCAAGGGGCATTGTTAAGCTATAAAAAGGCACTAAAATTAAGACGGTTAATTGGTGATTCAGGACTAATTGCACATTCATATATTTATATAGGTGAATTGTATTTCAAGCAAAAAAAACTAGAAAAATCCTACGACTATTTGCACAGAGCCTTTGAGATTGGTTTAAAAGTGCATGTACTTAATTTAGTAGGGCGAAGTGCGCAGC
>CAZGWS010000335.1:0-3074 GCA_964528805.1 uncultured Lentimicrobiaceae bacterium
TTTCAGCCAGCTGAGATATACCTTTCTGTCTTCATCCGAATAAAAAACATCTTCATGGCGACTTCCACGCTGGGTAATGTGGTGAGGTACACCTGAAAATACTGTTCTCGCTACTCTAGGCATAGAGTAATTGTAACATAATCGTAAAGAAAGGGTAACGTCCCCTTTTTTATGGCTACAACGTAGATCTTCGGTCCAATCTCTACAATTTACCCAGCTTTAACACTAACAAAATACCGCAATTGCGGTATGTACCTATTACACATACACGTTTAAAATTTAGAATGAATTTTAGGTTAGGTAACTTGTAACAAGATAAAAGGGAGTGTTAAGGCAATGAAAAAAATGTTATTTGTATCAGCAATATTTGGTTCAGGAATGATTATCAATGGTGTTGTAAATGCCGAAATAGCTGCCACCTTACCGGGATCAGCTTGTGTTGCAGAGGGAGGAGCGGCAAACAAGGGAATTATTGGTTCTCAAGGAGAATACAGTTGGACAGATACAACCCAGTCGAAAAGAGTCCATTGTCCCGTCATGTCGAGTAGTATTTATCAGTATCAGAGGTCTGGGAATGGAAAGTCTCCTAAACTAGTCTTTAACATACATAATAGCACAAGTGGCACACTTACTTGTACGATAAAAAGTCTTAGGTTAGGTCGCGGGGGCGCTGGCTTCCAATCTGGGGGTAGTACCGTCTCCAGTAAAAAAACTGGGTATGGTGCTGCAAGGTTAAGGGTAACTGGTCGCAAAGCAACACAACAAACTGTTGGCTATATAAGTTATTGTAATTTACCTGCAGCAAAAGGATCCTATCGCGGGGCAGCAAGTGTCATCTATAATGTTGAGTATTATTACTAATCTTTAGAAGACTCATTTCCTAACATGGAAGAGTGGTTCATACTGACGTATAAACCACTCTTCACCCCATCAGAGATAAAAGGCTTATGAGTAATAACATATTACGTACATCAATAATTTCTGTAGGCGCATTCAGTCTTGGCGCTATATTAGTCGTACTAAGCTTGGAAAACAATAATTCAAGCGCGTTAAAACATACAATTTCAAGCGGCAATAATACATCTCCCCCACCCCCACTTCTAAACTCTATAAAACTTGATCAACAAAATCAACAGAATAAAATTGATGAATTAATAGCAAGTTTAAATATTGTGCGGGAAGAGGTTGCGTATATTGGGGGACAACAACAAAAAATACTCGAACAACAAAGAGAGATTGAAAAAACTGAAGATCAACCACAATTTAACGAGCCACTCCAACCCGCTGATAATGAGGTATTAAACAATCCCGAGCCTGTAATATCCGACGCTGAATTTCAAGTAGAACTTGAGCAAAAATATGCTATGTATGATTCGTTGTATCAATCCGGCGAAGATGATCAAAATACTGCGATACGTGTCCAGGATGCCTTTCAAGTAATGGAAACCAATAATGATATTGACGTTGGTGCAGTGAATTGCAGCGAAAACATCTGCCGTATGCAAACAATCGTTGCAAATAGCGATATTGCAGAAGAATTTGTTAATAAATTTCCAGAAATATTACCATGGGGAACACAAGCTGTATATTTTATTACCGTTCAGACAGATGGATCTGCTCAAGTAACTCATTTTTTTGCAACTGAAGGTATCCCGCTACCAGAGTATTTAGATGAGCAATCAGGGTGAAATAACTTTACAGACTTCTCTAATATCGCCCTAAAGGGATTGAATTTCACATAAAGCTTCCTGCAAAGAGCTAACAGACAATTTTCGATAAATATTTTTTTTGTGCGTTCTAATTGTTTGGTAACTGATCGCTAGTACATCAGAAATTTCTTTTGACTTATATCCATTTTTATATAATTTTATTATTTCAATTTCTCTGCGAGTTAAAATATCTGGCAGTTTTTTATGAGAGGGTCGAAAGGTATATTTTTTAATCCATAACAATATTTTTTTATCAATTCCATGTGAAAAATATACTCCGCCATTTGCAACTTTTTTTATAGCAAAACACAACTCATCCACAATGTAATCACTTATTGCGATATAGCCCATTGAACCGTAAGATAGAGCATCAAACAGTGAATTTTCTTCTTTCATATCGATAATGCAAATCAATTCTGCTCGCGGAAATGTTTTTTTATAGTCTAATAGAGAAAATGTTTTATCATTTGATTCTAGGGGGAGATTAATTACAATTACATCAATGTTAGAGGGGTTGCTAACTGAATCCAACAATATATCATATTGAAATTTGGCAATAGCAATTTTTAATTTTATCCGAATTAATTTATTTGAATCAAATAGAGCTATCCTTAGCTTGGAGGGTGACATGACACTTTAATTACCCTTAAATTTAAAAGAAAATTACGTATCTGATCTACATGTGACTTCAACTATAGGATATAGTTCAGAAAAGGGTGCAGCTCCTTTAAAACGACGAAGTTCATGATAAAGGATTTATATGTCTACGCCAGAAAACGTATAATTTCTTCTATGCCTCCTTATGCTGTTCCCAATCAGCGTCAAAATTACCACTTGATTTCAGAATGTTTTTTCCTGAGAGCAGATTCCCTGGAGGTATTCTTCACATATCCCTGTCCGTGTCACAAGTCGTCGACACTTCCTGTAATTTAAGGCTAAAGGCATTCTCCGCCGAGGTCGTTATTAACAGGCATTTCTGTGCTCGTGTCATGCCGACGTAGAGCAAACGGACGTTTTGTGCTTGCTGTGCTTCAGCATCGTTCAACTGACCAATCCCCAACATGATGACACGGGAAAACTCCAGCCCTTTGCTGCTGTGAATGGTCAGTACTGTAACCTGCTCATTGCTTGGGCTGTAACTGCTCTTGTACTGTTTGCTGCCCAGCCAAGCATGAGGAATATTAGCGGCTTTCAGTTGTGATGCCACCTTGTGCCCTTGGTCTCCTATGGCGTATACCACGGCCATATCGCCCCAGGATACACCTTGCTCATGCCATTTTTTTAAACACCTGAGCGCATAGACGATCTCGTCCGGGAGATTATTGCTTCGGTGAACAACGGGTACGGGGCCACTGTTGCCTGCTG
>CAZGWS010000336.1:0-3059 GCA_964528805.1 uncultured Lentimicrobiaceae bacterium
GAAATATGAGCTATACGATCCATCATCAACATGTTCGGAAGTGGCAATTGCGCGTTTTCAGGGCCATATAACTCCCCTCTTCCTGACATTAATAATTCTTCGCGCGTAAAGCTATGCTGTTTTTCCATTGAGTATATACCTAATTAATTCTTCTTATAGTCAACTCTGCATTATACCTTGCTCAAACACTGGACGGAAATTTTAGTTATACAATTCCATCTACAGCCCTTAACAAACTGCTGATGTAGTCACAAAACTTCCACTATAATTGGTCAAAAAAATTTTTGGCACCTTGATGCAACAGTTTTGCTGTCATTTCGACCGGCGGGATGACTGTAAGGAGGCAGAAGGTAGGGTAATACATATGCCATGAATAGCATGTAGTAGGGTAACGCAAGGAGCAATTACCAAGAAATCTTTATGTCTGTAATTCTACTTTGTCAGATTATAAATGGGTGCGTTACACGCATCCAAATTATTTTTTATCCTTCCATTGCCAAAATGGCGTGTACAACGCACCCGAAGATACTTATGTAGAGTATCCATTCAAAAGCGACGAAAGTAAAAGTAACCAATAGTCTAAGCTTAAAATTCCTCGTTTCACTCGAAATAACAAATAAATTGTAGCAATGGACGGGATAAAGAATTTAACAACTTTTGGTACGCTCAATGTTATCCAGGAGCAACATCACGCATAAATTCTTTCATCGTCAAAATATTTTTTTTCAACTTTTTCTGATATATCAATGCATAGGTCAAAACCGCCGAGACATAGGCTCTGGTTTCTTTAAAAGGTATGGTTTCTATCCAAATATCTGCAGATAGCGGACTATCCTCTGGCAACCAGCGTTTGACCCGGTGCGGCCCTGCATTATATGCAGCAGCAGCTAGAGCATAATGACCATTAAACTGGTTTAGTAATTGTTTGTAATAATACGATCCGTATTTAAGATTTGTTGACGGATCAAATAAATTATTTTTCCCCTTCCATCTTTCTTTCAACTCTCTGGCAATTTGCTTTCCGGTTTTAGGCATTATTTGCATCAAGCCTCTTGCACCAACAGGAGACTGCGCATTTTTATTAAATGCACTTTCCCGCCGGATTAAACCGTAAATTATTGCAGGGTTTAATTGTTGAGATTTAGCGTTATTCTGCACTTGTTCTTTATAGGCCATGGGAAAACGCAAAGTCACATCATCCCAGTATTTTGCTTTTGCAATGGTAAAAATAGCAATTTGCTTCCAGTCAAGTTCCTGAGCATATTTAGCAGCGGCTAATATTGTTTTTTTATCCAGCTTTTTTATTGCATACCACCATTGTCGCTCAGCTTCTCTTCTTTTATCAATAGCAATTAATTCAGTAACTACTCTAAAGTCAGCTTTGTTCTTTAACCTTCTGTACATTTCAGGTGGTACTTGAATAGGCTGATCCGACAACTGATAACTTTTATTTAATTTTTCGGCCGACAAATAGCCAAAATAACTGCGCTCCTTAGCTAACTGAGCATAAATAAAACTAGCAACTTTAGGTCGCTTTGTCATCTCTGACGCTCTGGCCTGCCAATACTTCCATTTTTCTTTGTCTTTAGTTTCTTTGCTTAATTTAGTGATTGACTGCTCAACATGCCACCAATTTTGTTCCCTCAATGCCATTCGAACGCGCCATTCTTTAGTTGCTTCGTCAGGTTTTGTCAGTTGACTCAATCGACTATAAGCCATTTTGTCTCTACGATAAGCCAAGGACATTGCTAATCGTTGCTCAATACGCTGAAATGTAGCCGCATTGATTGTAAAATCATGTTTTCGTGCATCCCATATACTAATTGCTTTAGCAATGTTTTTACTTGCTAACCGATCAACACCATGAGCAAATATCAGACCTGATTGAGCCTGCTTTTTTTTCAACACTGATTGTTTAATAATCAATAAAGGGTTTACATGTACTTTTAGCCAGAGTTTTGCAACCCCCTGATCTTTTTTATTCATTAAACTCTTAACATACCGAGCTACTTTAATACTTCCATGGGTTACAGCTGCTTTAAAACGTTGCCAAAGCATTTCCCGGGTAAAATAACGGGACTTTTTTAATACTTTGAAAATAGGATCACATTCGCTAGGCTGAGATTTACCTGCTACCCACAGTTTCTTTGACCCAATTAATGCATCCTTCCTGGCACCTGTATTGTACTTTGCCTGAAAATAATAACATTGCAACTTTGTATTATTAGTTTTACCGTACTGGCTAACAAACTCTGACCACTGTTTGTGTTTTGCCAGATAATTTTGCCATTTATACTTTAATAAGCCACCGTATCGTGTATCGTTATAATCTTTTAAAAACTTCTTAACCTTATGCCCCTGATCCAGATTCTTTTTTAACCACTGATATTGCAAATACGGGTATAAAGGATAGTCTTTTAATTTATTTAATTTACTGAGAAACTGATTGTTTTTGCCCTTTTGAATCAATTTCTCGGCCAATAAAAATGTATCTCGTTGCTCTTCTAAAGACATCTTTGATGCTACTGCTACGGACATTGGTAATACAAAAATCAGAGCAAATATAATATTTCTTATCATGGTTAAATTATTCACATCCAAATATGAAGTTTTCCTAATAGCCAAGAGGCCGTTATAATTCTACGCTTAATTCGATTTAAACAAAATAAAACAGTGTCAAGAAACAGTTCTTCTTTGTTACAAAAAAATCAGATGCATTTTTCCTGGAATTACATCTATCAAATTGCATTAGAGCATAAAAAAAAGCTACTCAACGCCCATTTGATAGCCATCCTTGCAACAATGGCCAGTGTTCCTGTCCCACTACTTATGCCATTATTGGTAGATGAAGTCCTGTTACATCATCCTGGGAATGCTATTGCAACGATTAATCTTTTAATTCCTGGCGAATGGCAAACGCCTATTATCTATATTATTGCTGTATTGCTTTTAAGCTTATTACTTCGAGTAATATCCATCATATTCAACATTATACAAGGTCGCAAATTCACTTTTATATCTAAAGATGTCATTTTCCGAATTCGTAAGAATCTGATTAA
>CAZGWS010000337.1:0-1530 GCA_964528805.1 uncultured Lentimicrobiaceae bacterium
ACATACTAAACCCTTTTATAAAATTCATTAACACGTATGAAAAAATGTTATCATATACATAAATACGTTTGAATTATTGTATTTTTGTGCAAAAAATAATAAATGAAACGTACAGAACTAGTTAAATTGATCCAGTGGAAGAGCAGTTCCAGAAGGAAACCTTTATTGATACGGGGTGCTCGTCAGGTTGGGAAAACATGGTTAATGAAGGAATTTGGCCGGACAAGTTATAAACAGACAGTGTATGTGAATTTTGAGCAAAAAAAACAACTAAAGTCGCTTTTTTCAGATGATTTTGATATCCAACGGATAATTATCGCATTACAGGCTCTATCGGGTTTAACTATTCATGCCGATAATACCTTAATAATTTTTGATGAGATACAGGAAGTACCGGAAGCTATTACTGCGCTGAAATATTTTATGGAAGATACACCTGAGTATCATATTGTAGCTGCCGGTTCACTCCTTGGCGTATCATTACATTCAAACATTTCATTTCCTGTGGGAAAGGTCGATTTTATGGACCTGCATCCGCTTTCTTTTATTGAATTTCTTGATGCACTTGGTGAGCGTGGCTTGTTAGATGTCCTCCATACTAACGACTGGAAATTAATTACAGCTTTTAAGGCGAAACTAATTGAACGTTTGCGGCAATACTATTATGTGGGTGGTATGCCGGCAGCTGTGGTCGGGTTTTGTGAAAACAATAATTTTCACGAAGTTCGCAATATTCAAAATCAAATCCTTAATGCGTATGAGCAGGACTTTTCGAAACATGCGCCTATTGCAATTGTCCCGCGTATCCGTATGCTTTGGAATACTATACCCGCACAGTTGTCCAAGGAAAATAAAAAGTTCCTTTACGGATTGGTAAAAGCAGGCTCAAGGGCAAAAGATTATGAACTGGCATTATCATGGTTGATCGACTGTGGGCAGGTGCATAAAGTAAATCGTGTTACCAAGCCTATAATCCCGGTAAAAGCTTATGCAGATAGAAATGCTTTTAAGCTGTTCATTGTAGATATTGGACTACTTACTGCTATGGGAGGAATTGATGCCGGTACACTACTAAAAGGTAATACTGTATTTACCGAATTTAAGGGGGCTCTAACCGAACAATACGTACTACAGCAACTTATCAGCTCCGAAGATTATATGGTCTGTTACTGGTCGGCGAAGCGTGCTTCAGCAGAAGTGGACTTTATTATTCAATATAAAGGATGTATTATTCCCCTTGAAGTGAAAGCTGAAGAAAACCTGCATGCCAAAAGTCTAAAAGTTTATAATGAAAAGTTTAAACCTAAGATTTGTCTCCGCAGCTCAATGTCAGATTTTAGGAAGCAGGAATGGCTTTTAAATATACCACTGTATGCCATTAGTCAACTCCCGCAGCTCCTGAATGACTGAAAAATGCCTAACCAATTGAACTATGGCAAGTCTATATCCTCAACTCTTGACCATTCTGAATGTAGCTTTTGCAGAATGAAGAACCGAGCTGTTCGGGACCGAGCTGTTCGGGATTTGTAA
>CAZGWS010000337.1:1630-3001 GCA_964528805.1 uncultured Lentimicrobiaceae bacterium
AAAGCAACTTTACTCTAACACAACATACTTCCATACTTCCATACGACCATATTACCTACGTGATATTGAAGCAGCCGGTATTAACTGCGATTCAATTAATCAACTATATCGTATAGATAAGCATTTTGCAAAAGTTTGGAAACAGAAAACGTGGGATAAACTGTTAAATGATGATGTAGTAACTTTTAGTAAGAAGCATTTTAACTTTATCGTCAATCCACTCATGAATTTCGGTGTAGGTCATGATTTTGCTGATAGTAAAAATACGTGGGTAAATACACGCGGTGTTGAGGCAATGGGATCGGTAGGAGATAACGTTACTTTTTATACCAGTTTCTATGAAAATCAAGCGGTATTCCCTGAGTATGTCGATAGTTTTATTAGGAAAAACCATGTAGTTCCCGGTCAGGGTATCCCCCGAAATTTTGGTAATGGAGGATTCGATTATTCTAATGTTACAGGATATATCAACGTGCAATCTGGCGATTATTTTACATTCCAATTAGGTCAGGGTCGTAATTTTCTTGGAGATGGTTATCGATCGCTATTAATGTCGGATGTTGCTTTTCCAAATGCCTTTCTGAAACTAACTGTAAACATTTGGCATATAAAGTATATGGTGTTGTATAATCAGTACATAGACATACGTACAAGTATTCCCGAGATTGGTTATCCCCGTAAATATTCTACAGTTCATTATCTAAGCTGGGCTGTCTCTAAACGAGTTAATTTGAGCTTCTTCGATGCTGTAGTATGGCAGGCTACTGACTCACTCGGCAATTATCGGGGCTTTGACCTTCAATATCTTAACCCGGTTATATTTCTTCGTCCAACGGAGTTCTCAGTGGGATCACCTGACAATGCCCTCCTCGGACTTAACCTTAGTGTAATTGCAGGCAAACATAATGTTTTTTATGGGCAACTGCTGTTAGATGAGTTTACCCTACATGAAGTAACGGCAGGCACAGGCTACTGGGGTAATAAACAGGCATTCCAGCTCGGTTTTAAAACTTATGATCCATTTAGTATAAAAAACCTATATCTGCAAACGGAATTTAACTATGTCCCCCCTTACACCTACTCCGAACGTATTGAGCGCATCAACTACGGACATTATAACCAACCGATAGCACATCCTTTTGGAGCTAATTTTTGGGAATTGGTTAACTTTGTGAAATATAATCACAAGCGTTTCTTTTTTAGCTACGAGTTTATTTACTCCATAAAGGGATTAGATCCTCCCGGCATGAATTATGGTGGCGATATATACAAGTCCTACAACACACGTGTCAGCGATTACGGTAACTTTGTAGGTCAGGGTATTCGCACTCGCCTTATCTATCAGAATTTAAGTACGTCATACTTGATAAA
>CAZGWS010000338.1:0-2997 GCA_964528805.1 uncultured Lentimicrobiaceae bacterium
GGCTGTTGAAAATTGATTTGATTGAGTGATGTTGATTGTCACGCATTGCAAATGCGCACCAGTATAAGTTTGGGAAAATGCTATTGTCAATTTATTTTTGAAAAATATTTTACAAACTAATGCTTCTTAAATTACTTTCTAAGTACCTTTGTAAGCTTAAATCCAACATAAAAACTATGTCAAAAATTGGAATTGCAGGTAACTACGGCAAAGGAATAAAAAGTGACTGCCGGGTACAATTTGAATTACTCCATAATGGAGGATTACAGATTGAGATAAACAGCAAAGTGAAGGCTTTATATGGAAAATCGATTACAAAACTGGCTTACGATATGCTATCGTTTTTTGATATACAAGATGCCAAACTTACCATTGAAGATACCGGAGCTCTTGACTTTGTTTTATCTGCACGTATTGAAGCAGCAGTAAAAATGGTTGTTGACACTGAGAAAGAGTTTCTGTTACCAATGTTAAATGCTAATCTATCGGCAACCAACAAAAATCAGTTTAGGTTTTCAAGGCTTTATTTGCCCGGTAACAGTCCTAAGCTCATGATAAATGCAGGAATTCATAAACCAAACGGACTCATCCTCGATTTGGAAGATGCTGTTGCACCAAACAAAAAATTTGAAGCTAAGTTCTTAGTCAGAAATGCGCTCCGCAACCTTAACTTTTATGGTGCTGAGCGGATGGTAAGGATAAACCAAATACCTATGGGTATTGACGATCTGGACTTTATTATTCCGCATTTTGCAAATTTAATACTTATCCCTAAATGCGAAAGTGCCGCTGACATACAAAAGGTAAATGTAAAAATCGACAAATTAAAAAAGCAGCATAATATTAAGAATGATGTATGGCTCATGCCTATTATTGAAAGTGCTAAAGGAGTTATGCATGCGTATGAAATTGCTCAGGCTGCTGATAATGTGGCAGCTATGGCTATAGGTCTTGAAGACTACACAGCTGATATTGGCACACGCAGAACCTTTGAGGGAAATGAGTCGTTTTTTGCCAGAAGCATGGTGGTTACGGCTTCAGTAGCTGCCGGCATCCAGCCCATCGACTCGGTATTTTCTGATATTTCAAATATGGAGGCACTTGCCATAAATGTGCGTACTTCCAAAGGATTAGGTTTTGACGGTATGGGCTGCATCCATCCACGTCAGATAGCTGTAATTCATGATAATTTTGCTCCTGAGCAAGCAGAAATAGAAAAAGCAAAAAAAATTGTAATTGCCTTTAATGATGCTAAAGAAAGAGGACTTGGTGTTGTTTCGCTTGGGTCAAAAATGATTGATGCGCCTGTGGTATTACGTGCGCAAAATACTATTACACTTGCAATTAACACAGGCAAACTAAGTAAAGATTGGACAAAATGAAAATATACGATAAACTAGTAAAGAATGCTGTGGGCAGAATGGTGCCTACCATTGTTAATGGTGAGGAGCAAATCCCCTTTAAAGGTGTTGGCAAATACCGACCAACAGGGCGCAGATACGGTCCTAAAATTGTCAGCTGTGCCGACTTTCCTGATGATGGCAATAAACAAATAAACACACTTAAAGAAGCTTTGATAAAGTCGGGTTTAAAAGATGGCATGACGATATCTACTCATCATCATTTTCGTGATGGCGATATTATTGCAAATAAAGTATTTGACATTGCACATGAGCTTGGCGTGAAAAATTTGCGGTGGTATCCTTCTGCTTCATTTCCCTGCCACAAACATCTAATACAGTATCTTGAAGATGGTACTATCAACCGTATAGAAGGCAGCATGAATGGTCCGCTTGGAAAGTTTGTTTCTGAAGGAAAAATGAAAGGGGTAGGCGTATTGCGATCACATGGTGGCAGATATCAGGCAATTCAGGATGGCGAAGTTAAAATTGATATAGCAGTAATTGCTGCACCTACTGCCGATTTTTTTGGTAATGCAAACGGTGTGAATGGCGATGCTGCATGTGGCTTACTGGGGTTTGCTTTGGGCGACTCGCAATATGCCGAAAAAGTTATTGTTGTTACTGATAACCTTGTTCCTTTCCCATGTATTCCATGGCAAATCCAAGGAAATTATGTTGATTATGTTATTGAAGTTGATAAGGTTGGCATTGCCGAAAAAATAATATCTGGCACAACACGAATCACTAAAAGCCCCGACAGACTTCTTATTGCTGAGATTACGGCTGAGTTTTGCGAAAAGACAGGACTTATTTATGATGGCTTTTCGTATCAGGCAGGTGCAGGTGGTACTGCCCTTTCAATTGGTAATTACTTTGGCGATATACTGCGTAAAAATAATTGGAAGGCTCGTTTTATTCGTGCCGGAAGCAACCAATATCCTGTTCAATTACTTGAAGACGGCTATGTAGAATACATCCTTGATGGACAAACCTTTGATCTTGAGGGTGTACGGTCGATGCGCGAAAATGCAAACCATGTTGATACATCACCATTTACATCATATAATTATCACGGCAAAGGAAACTTTGCGCAATTAATAGATATTGTGGTGCTTGGGGCAACTGAGGTTGATATAAACTTTAACGCAAATGTTGTTACACATTCAGATGGATATCTGTTGCATGGAATAGGAGGGTGGCAAAATACGCTTGCAGGCAAGACGACGATTATGCCAATACCACTGTTCCGCGATCGTATTCCTGTAATACGTGATGAAGTTACAACAATATGTGCCCCCGGTGAGTTAATAGATGTTATTGTAACCGAGCGTGGTATAGCCATAAACCCATTGCGAACCGACCTGATTGAAAAAACAGCAGGTATGGGGTTGCCAATAAAGACTATTCAGCAACTTAAAGATGAGGCAGAAGCTATTTGTGGTAAACCGGAAAAAGTACAGTTGAGCGACGATATTGTTGCTGTAATAAAATGGGTTGACGGTACTATTATTGATGCGGTTAGAAAAGTGATTACATAACTACAAACTACGCTCTTTCGGATTTGCAATCCGAAAGTTTATTGCCTTGGATTTGT
>CAZGWS010000339.1:0-2983 GCA_964528805.1 uncultured Lentimicrobiaceae bacterium
TGTTTCAATCCTTGTTTTAATGGAAGTTGCTTTGGAAGCCGTTAGTACGCATAAGAACTTGATACAAAACTAATTGATTTTATAATACTATCGACTACTTTTTTTATTTTCAGTATTTCAATGAACGCTATAAACCAAAAGTTGAAGTGTTTTCCGATGCTGATTATGACAGATAACCAGTACTTTACGGCGTACTCTGTCCCTTGTGAAAATAAATTTAACATCAGAAAGTTATTTTGTGCATATATTTCGATAGGTGCAAGTTACACATCTTTTTTTATATTTTGTGGCTTTGGGATAATAATTATTTTCAATAATGTTTATTACTGCTTTTGCTGTTTCTTGCACTTTTGAAATGTTAGTGTCTGTTATATTTACTTCTATCAACTTATTCTTACTCCTCACATAAACTAAAAATCCTCTTTTAACTTTTTTACTAAAATTGTCCTCAATAAGTAGTGCATAACAATGTAGTTGTGTTAAATATGTTTCGTATATCTTATCGTTGTATTTGGCAAATTTGTAGTCAAGGGGTGCCATAGTACCATCATTGAGTAATAAAACTTCATCAATTTTGCCTCGTAAAATATCATTTGTCAGATATCTGTCTTCATATTTGTCAACTGCCCCTATTCGTTTTCGTAGATATTCTTTATTCCTGATCATTTTTAGTTCATGAATGTCTCTACCTTTCATAACTTTGTACTTCCTCTCTTCGTATTGCGGTATTCCGGCAACGTATTCAAAATATGTGAAGCGGGGGCAATACAAGTATTCAATAATATGTGATGGTGTAACTGACATTAAAAAAACATTGATTTTACTTCATCGGTTACTAATTTTTTGTCAAATGCTTGTCCTAATAAAGTAGTTTGACGCAGTTCGTTTTTACTCATAGGAAAAATATATACTGAATCGGTTGTTTCGTCTATCAATTCTTCAATTTGTAGTTGCAAGCTATCTTTCTCATTCTCGTTTAGTGTTCCTAAAAATACTGAATATTGTACTCTGTACATTCCGGATAATTTGCACAATTTTGCTATTTTAGTTCGTGATTTATCTTTTTTAATATCGTACATTACCCATGCTATCATAGTTTCTTTATTAGTTGATTTGCAAAATAATGTGCATCAAGCTGCATGGCGTTTGCTCGTGTTTGATTTCTGTTTTTATATCTTATTTTATCATCGTCAAAAAATTTAAAAAAGTGCTGTACTAATAGGTTTTTGCCATCTGCATTCAGCGAAACGCCGTTTGTAATTTTGCTGCAATGACTGTCGTTTACCTTTTTAGCCGAAAATAATTTGAACACTACTTCATCGGCAATTATTCTATAAGGTTCAATAAAATCGAATACTAAACTCTTACTGTTGTAATCGTCGCGATGCATAAAACCAACAAACGGGTCAAGGCCGGCTATAGTCAGCGTTTTCTCAACACGGCTGTAAAGTATTCCGTAGGCATAGTTTAAAAATGCATTAAACGAATCTTTAGCAGGTCTGTAACTTCTACCATTAAATTTGTAACGTTCAGATAATAATTCATTTAATGTTTGAAAATATATTCTGCCACAGGTTCCTTCCAGCCCGCGCAGTGTGCCATCAATATTTGATATTTTTGTTGCAGTTATTCTTGATATTTTCTTTCGTATTTCTTCAATTGCCGTAATGTGTTTTTGAATCTGGTCTGCTTTATTTGTACGATTCTTTTTCAATTGCTTTAAAAAATTTGCCTGATTACCGGTTTTGGCTTCCAACCATTTTATTATCCATAATACTCCAATATCGTTTATGCTGGCTTCAAGTTGCTTTTTGCGAATTTTAGATGTGCTTCCCGGGCGACTATGCCAAAATCTGCCGATAGGAGTGCCGTCATACTCAAATACAATGATGTCAATATTATTTTTAACTGCCAGAATAATTGCATCAGTACTTATTGCAGCACCTTTATTTAATAGTATAGATTTAACTTTGTGACTTGCAAAATGATGCTTTTGCAGTATGCCGTCTTTTTTGATGCGTACTTCAAACAAATCATCTTTAATGTGCAGATAAGTGCCGTATGTATTGATAACTAATTGCATAACTCAAATATTTGTGTGTGTGCTGACTATAGTGCCAAATCCATGTGAAACAGATTTTCCAATACCGATATAATTTGGTAATATGGCATTGCAAATAAAGCTACCCTTAAAAACAATCATCTTGTTATCTTTAAATTTAGTAAAGTGCTCTTCAGCCGCTAACTTAAGTAAAATATTTTGTTTTACCCAAAAGCCTATACCCTTATAAAAACTCAGGATATTCCCTTTTAAAATGGATTGGAGCAACTTTTGTTTCTCTTCTTTACCTATTTTTAGGTAACTACGATAATTGGTTTCGTTAAGAGCCATCCACATTGTTTCAAACCGGTATTCAAAAAGTTCATTTGTGTCTTCAATTATAATAATTCTGTTTTCAATATTTTTTGAGAATATCGGATAGACTTTCCCATCTATATTTAGTTCTTTAATCTTTAAAAAAAGTTGGATGAGTAGTTTTCCTCCTTCGCCAATTCCCATAAGGAAAGGAATGCCCCCAATTATTTTGTATTGTACTTGCGGATACCCATAGCGCAGACTCCCGTTGGCGAAATGGTTGTGTAACAGTGGCGAATATTCTTTAAACAGGTTACCAAACCAACCGCGCAGCTTGTGGGCATCACGAGTTTTTAAACGAAGATCCGGAAAACGGATGATGACTTGTTTTAATTCCATAACTATTATCTTATATGTGGGATAAAATGAATTTGTTGCTGTAAGATGAATACAAAAATTGTTCTTTTATATTTTGATTTCATAGATAAAGGACATGATATCTGAGAATTTTGTTGTTGGATAATGGTTGTAATTCGTAATATGGGCATGGCTGTGGGTTTATTTTGTTTAAAGCATACAGACAATTGGCTCTTTATCCGCTTTCCTGATAAAGCCGGTATTTTTGTT
>CAZGWS010000340.1:0-2983 GCA_964528805.1 uncultured Lentimicrobiaceae bacterium
TGAAATTGGATGAATATGGTAGTTCTTGCGTAGGATAATATGGGTTAAAGTTTTCATAATGTAGTGCGTGTACCGACTTGGCATTGTTTCTAAAGGTAGCTCCGTCGGCATATACGATACCGCCGGTGGATGACCAGTCATCGGGTTTCCATAGGTCAACGGCACAAACGGCGTTTTCTATAACGGCCTCGTTTTTCATTTCGATATAACCTTGATAATAGTTGCCGTTGGCATCGGGATATTGGCTATGGTTTTTGTCGCCCCATACTTGAATGCCTTGCCAGGGTGAGGAGCAGGCGTTGGTGAGGGTTGCTCCGTCGAGAATTAGTTTGGCACCGGGTTTGACAATAATTTTAGCACCAGTGCCAAAAGAAATAGTGGAATTAAGAATCGTAAGTTCTTTTTGTGGCTCAATGGTAACAGTACCAGCAACCCTAGTATTATTCTGCCATGTTTCATTGTTGTTAACATCTACATCATCAACATCTGTAATACAAGGAAGGTCAATTTCCCATACTCCTCTCCCAAATAAACCTGCGCGCAATTTATGACTTACATAGTTAATTTCAAGGCTGCCACCTCGTGTATGAGGTAGATTAACTCCATACTTTTGCCATGGTTCATTATTATTATTAGCTAACAAATCGTTGTTTGTATAAAACATGCCATATGAAGTGTATAAATAAATACCGTGTGTACTTCCGTTATCTACCTTAATACAGTCTTTATTTGCTGTAGTATTAGGTAAATTTGCGGATAAATTGCTAAAAACTGGCGATGAAGTATTTGAATAATCTATTTTGTAAACCATTTCCGTACTGTAATCTCCTTCAGTTGATGAGTTTCCATAAACAATATAAACCATATCTTCATTATATGGGTCAAAATCCAAAGCTGAAATCCATGAATCGTTACGTGGTATATTTAATTCGACCCATTGGATATTTTGCGGAGAATCATTAATGTTGGTGGTACGAAATAACTTGCAACTGCCGGTTATGTTGTTAACAATAGTAATTAACAAGTAATCTCCATTTGTATAAGGGGTATATAATCCCCAAATATAGTATTTATCCGGTATTAAATTGCTAAAAGAAGAAACGCGTGTATCGCCGCTACTATTTGAAGAATACACTTCCTCATTTTTATCTGTGTTGGATATATATGCATGTCTGTACATTTTCGAGGGGTCGGTTTTATTTAAAACGCCCTCGGTATAAAAGTCGGTTGATAAACTTCTGCCTTGAGAATTATTGGTAAACTTATCATTTGAATGTCTCCAACTCCCTGTTTGACTAGATGCCCACATATAATTAGGGTCAATAGGATCAATCAATGGGCGCATACCATCGCCATACTGATAGGCTTCATCCCAATCGGGTATCCAATTATCACTGTAAGGTGTACGAGTTATTTGCGTATGATCGTGATACAAGCCAACCATAATTAATTCGGGGTTGGTTACCGAAGTAGCCATTTCTTCAACATTTGCAACAGCCAATCCATGATATTTAGTTTGCCATGTTGATCCGCCATCGGTGGATTTTTCTACGCCGCCGTGCGTACAGAGCCAAATTTCATCCTGATTGTATGGGTGAAATAATATATCCTCAACATCAGAATGATGCTGGGTTTTGTTTATCCCTGCACTCGGATTGGTTATGTTAAATAATTTCATTTTTATCCAATACGATGTCATCAGCTTTTCACCGGTTGATGCCTGCTCAACACCAAAACTATGGCCACTCCCAAAATCCATATAATATGAAGTAGTATTAATTTTGTTCCAATTATTCGAATTACTGAAATCAGCATAATATACATTTGCTTGCCAATCATCATCTACCAAACAATACAGATAATTGGGCTTTGCTTTTGACACTTCTATTGTGTAACTGTTTTTTACATAATTGTTTGATTCAACAAGTTGCGGTTGTTGCGACAGTTCATTCCAAGTATTGCCACTATTTGTTGATTCAATAACTTTCCACGAATTATTTAAAAATGTAGTAGCATAAACTATCTGGTTGTCATCTGGTTTTATTTCCATGTCATATGACAGTCCGCTCCAAACTTTGATCCATGTAGGATTCATATTCGGTGCGTTAAAATTTTCACTTTTATAAATACCATCCGAAGTTATGGCAAGAAGTTTTTGAGGTGTTCCAGAAATAATTATCAATTTAAATATTTTAGTCCATTGGCTTCCCAAGTCATCACGATCGGCAATTATTGTCCAGTTTTGTCCTTCGTCAGTCGTACGATAAATACCGCCTGTTTTACCAATCCACAAACTATTACCGTTATTTGAATTTCCGCTTGAAGATGCAAACCATGTGGCATGGTCATTAGGGCTGAATATAGCACAACCACTGCCTGATAATGCCCATTGCGTGTCAGTTGCCGTACTGTTCCAGTTTTCACCATAATCGGTTGAATAAAAAACTCCACCGAGCAATGAAGCTACAAGCATATGTTTTGTCGATTCAACCGTTCCGTCATCAAATATAGATAAATACTCTACAGGGCCAACTCCGTCAGAAGTTCCTCCCGGCCTGTCAAATGGTCCGATTTCGTGCCATGGCTGATCAGTAAAATATTGATAATTGTTTTGGTTATTAAAAAAGTATGCGCTATCGGCATTAAGTACTCTATTAAAATCTCCGTCAGGCAATAAGCGAGGCTCCCAATAATGCATAAATTTTCGATATTCAATATATTCTCCACCTTCTGCATAAAATGTTGCACTATCCTCAACTGCTGCAAGGCTGTCCATATATACATCCATACCTGCTTTTATGTCATAAAGTGTTTGTGTATTATTCTGGTTTGCAATATACTGCGACAATTGGGCATGTGCAATATTTGAATATAGAATAACCATAATGAGTATAACAGTTGTTTTTAACAGGGTTTTGCTAAAAAGATTAATTTTATTATTGGTGTTTTTCATTTTTTTACAATTTTTTGTGTTAATAATAAT
>CAZGWS010000341.1:0-2982 GCA_964528805.1 uncultured Lentimicrobiaceae bacterium
TAACGTTAAGTTAACAGGCGTTTTCTTCAAGGGCTAAAATTGTGTAGAGTGTAACGAACACAATTTTAGCCCTTGAAGAAAACGTCCTTGTTGAACGTTATGTTATAATTGACTCGACAGTAACGACTGTAAAATACATAACGAACCTCTAGCTTTTAATTACAACGTAGCCTCGGACTGTAATGCAATACTTCTGGCGCTCACTCTCATCTTTTTGCTAGCAACGAAAAAAATAGTTAAAAACTTAAAACTGGACTACATACCGAAACTATTAGTAAATAATGCTAGCAGCAAACACTTTTTGCAAGCCTGGAAATAAACCTACCCACAAGAATCAATGTACAAGTATAGTTCATATTTTAACCCTAATATAACAAGCTGAACGAAGGGCATATTTTATTGATAGCACGAAGAACGTACCCAACTCTATTTTCATACTCACTACTTACTGGTATTGACTCTGACACTCATTACTCGTTGAAAATATAAAAAACTCCACTCTATGTTTATTGCATATCTCAGTATTAATATCGGTTGAATAATTACTCATCTAAGAATATTATCTAAAGTAAGATTAATGAACACGCTTATTATTTTGTAAGCTTCTCTATATTGATGAAGGAACATTTCATATGATTGGGTTAACAGCAATTAACATAAATAATGTTAGAAATTTAATTAGTATTGCATTTATTACTTTACTTTTTCCTACCATAGTATATGCAGAAGATTTAAGTTCGAAATTAATTTCATTTGCACAATCTGGGTTTACTGAAGAAGTAAAAGTGTTACTGTCTAAAAACGTTAATGTTAATTCACAAGACAAAGATGGTTGGACTGCACTTATGGCTGCATCGTCTAACGGACATACTAAGATAGTAAATATTCTCCTTAATACAGGTGCAGATGTTAATCGTGGAAATAACTTTGGTGCAACCGCTCTTATGATAGCAACCCTTGAGGGACATACTAATATAGTAATATCACTAATTAATAAGGGGGCAGATGTTAATAAGCTGGACAAAAACGGCCAAACTGCTCTTATGGGAGCTGTAGGTGAAGGGCATCAAAAAATAGTAGAAATTCTTGTCGTGAATAATGCCAATATAAACATTTATAGCAATAATGGGTTGAATCCACTTAAACTAGCTTTAAAACATAAAAATAACGATATGATATCACTGTTGATTAAAAATGGTGCAAGACAATCTCCCGGTTTTTTAAATCCTCCTCCTTATACAGTTAAAAAAATTCAGTCTGCTCTTTCTAATCTTGGATATAACACAGGGCCTCAGGATGGTTTGATTGGAGAAAATACTGTAGATGCAATCCGTTCATTTCAGCAAGATAGCAAGATAGCAGTAAATGGGCGAATAACAGAAGAGCTATTTGATGTTTTAGATAAAAAGCAAAAACAACCCAGTAATAAATCAAGTACGTGGACTTTGATTGATAAAAAAGTTATTGAAGCGGAAAATAGTCTAAATAGAAAAGGATGTAAAAAAATACTTACACATCCTAAATATGGACCAATTTGTATTGAAACATTTTTAACGTCGTTTATAGTACAAAGCGTTGATTCTTTATCTTCAAAAGGCAAGAAAATCGACGTGACTAAAAGTGGTTATGAAATAGTTGAGGCTATTAACAGAGAAGATCTTACACGATTAAAAATGTTACTAGCTAAAGGGATAGATTTTAATAAAAACTTACCAGAAAGTTATAATGAGTTTACTCCATTAGGGTTTGCTTCTAAAGAAGGAAGACTTAATATAGTTAAGTTACTATTGGCTGAAGGCGTTGACGTTAGTGCAGGTAAAAAAACTGCTTTTAGTATTGCGCTAGTTTATAAGCACTATAAGATAGCTGAATATTTACTTAGCCAAAATGCTTTTAAGAATAAAACTATATTATCCTATATGTTAGTCGAAGCATCAGGTCGTGGGGATATTGATATCGTCAATACGTTTCTAACCAAAGGGGTTGATGTTAATGCAAAGGGTAGATATGGCCGTAGTGCATTAATGACTGCATCACTATATGGCCATGTGGATATGGTAAAACATTTGCTTGCAAAAGGTGCTGATGTCAATGCAGTAGACAAAAGTGGTGATACGGCACTTATTGACGCATCATCTTTTGGGCACCGGGAGATAGTTAAGATACTGCTCTCAAATGGTGCTGAGGCCAGTGCTGTGCAAACTGGTGTTCCTGGTTCTACTCCTGATTCAGATATGTCTACAGGCGATGTTTCCGGATCTGTTCCGCCAGTTGATGAAGAGCAAATTCATAAAGCAACCTATCAAGCTGCTTTCAATTTATTGCGTCAGGAGGGAAAATATGATCAGGCGAAAAAACAGTTCAACGAACTGATAAATAAATATCCGCAAAGTAACTATGCGGATAATGCACAATACTGGCTGGGTGAAGTGAACTTTGTGCAGCGTGATTTTTCAGCTGCCCTGGTCGAATTCAATAAGGTGCTGAATAATTATCCTGACAGCTCAAAATTTGTTGATACTTTATTGAAAATTGGTTTAAGCCAGTATAAATTGAAACAATGGGCTTTGGCCAGTGATGCATTTAAAAAACTAATAGAAAAATACCCAAATTCATCTGAAGCACGGCTTGCAAAAATGCGACTGCAAAAAATCGTGTCAGAGCACAATACACGCTAATATTAGAAACAATTGTGACCTGCCGCCCAGGAGGAAGGTTCACAGTGTTCCCTAAATTTATGTGATAAGTATAACAGCTATATAGTATTCCAATTACTATCTTACTTTACTATGGGAAATGGGGGGGGCTGACACAACCACTCCCCTATAATGTGTTAAGTCAAGATTTGCCCCCCATTGTCTCTTTTAACATTGAAATTGCCGATTCATTTTACAGAATGACAAACCCGAAAATAGAACCGGACTAAAATTCAATTGTAAATATTCGAATTAGCAACCCTCAGAATTCTCATAAAATTATAAC
>CAZGWS010000342.1:0-2973 GCA_964528805.1 uncultured Lentimicrobiaceae bacterium
TTTTTAAATATTATACAAATATAGTAACTATTTATTTGCGCTGATAAATTATAACAAGTTATAGCAGTTTAGTATAATACAAAAAATATTATTTAGTCTTTACAAGAAAACGCCAAATACTATATTTTTCTCGTTTTTGAATCAGCTATTTACAATTCGTAAACTCCTTGAATTCAAAAACTTCGAAAGCCTTGTCTTTGACGCTTTCTGAGAGATTGGGAGGTATTAAGTGGTAAGGGAAAAAGTCCCGCCTGACCGTGATCAACAATACATGTTTCGAAATGATATGTCGGTACTTTAAAAACGATTTGTGACTGAATATTGAAAGGTTGAAAAATAAAAAATAGAGGATTCCGATAATGAGCAATAATTTTATTTTCTCCTGGTTTTTAATATACTTACTTTTTATGTGGGCGAAGATAATTTGGTCTTTTAGATGAGACTTGCAAGGTAATAACTTTTTAGTGTACGTTCCCTCCCTTTGCCATTTTACCTTTAAAAAGTTACGTTTGCTAATTGAATCTGCCCATTGTAAACAATAACCGTTTTCATCCTTGGTTTTAAAAAGAATTGGTACATTTGTAGCTGATGAAATCAGAAATAAATTATTCTCAAACTATGGCATCGTATCATGCTGTAAGCCATGGGGTATATTGAATTAATTAAACAAAACGAGCTAAAAAACAAAATGTTAAGATTAATATCTTTGTGAGTATTACTTAAATAATAAATGCATGAAAGCGATTATCTATTATATATTACCAATTTTAGTTGTGTTTACTTTTTTGTCGCATCCGGTATTTGCCCAAAAGGGCAGCAAGATTAAAACTGTGGTTATAGATGCCGGGCATGGCGGTAAAGATCCGGGAGCATCTGGTAAATATGTTAAAGAAAAGGATATAGCGCTATCAGTAGCTTTAAAAACAGGTAGTTACATTAAAAAAAACTTTCCAAATGTCAAGGTAATTTATACTCGATCAAGCGATAAATTTATTCCCCTTCATAAGCGAGGAGATATTGCAAACAACAGCAATGCCGATTTGTTTATCTCGATACACTGCAATGCAAATCCATCTACAAAAATATATGGTGCTGAAACTTATGTGCTTGGTGTTGAGGATAATCGCACTAAACAAAATATGGAAGTGGCCATGAAAGAAAATGCTGCCATACTTTTAGAGGATGACGCTGCCGTAAAATATAATGACTTTGACCCTAACTCACCACAATCGTTGATAAACTTAACTTTGTTTCAAGATGCTAACTTATACAACAGTTTGAACATAGCACAAAAGATTCAGAAGCAATTTTCAGAAAGAGTAGGGCGAAAGGATAGAAGTGTACATCAGGCTGGTTTTTTAGTTCTTTGGAAAACAGCTATGCCGTCAGTACTTATTGAGTTGGGGTACTTAAGTAATCCTACCGAAGAAAAGTTTTTGCGCTCCAAAGATGGACAGGTATTTATGGCATCGGCAATATACAGGGCGTTTAAGGAATATAAACAAGAATTTGAGAAAGAGAATGACGCTTGGAAATACCGAAGTGAAAATATGCCATCTGTAAAAAAATCAGAAAATGTAACTTCGCTAAGTTTAGCAACAAAATCGCAAGTTGAGTATCGTGTGCAGTTTTATACAAGCCCAAGGCAGTTATCGTTATCCGACTCAAGGTTTACAAAGCTTAGCAGCCTATCGTATTATAAACACAATGGAATGTACAAATACACATCAGGTAGTTTTTTATCATTTGACAAAGCAACTGCACATCAAAAAAAGGTTAAATCTGCCGGATTTTCAGATGCATTTATTGTAGTCTTTTATAATAATAAAAGAATTAGTCTGAGTGAGGCTAAGGTTTTGCAAAAAAAATAATACCTACAGGTTGATGCCATTACTGTCAATTTTTGTACGGTTGGTTAAATGCCAAAGACCCGTTAAAAAATTAGTAATATTTTTTTAGTATAATATTAAATGTAAATAACATTTTTATTAACTTAGCATTTTTTAAGCAGATGGCAGAATTTAATAAAAAACGATATAAGTCCATAATTATTGGTGCAAGTTTTATAATTGCAATTGTAATATTTATATGGGGGTTTAACTTTTTGAAAGGAACGGGGTTATTTAACAAAGAGGTTATTTACTATGCCAGTTACGACAAGGTAAACGGACTTATAAAAGGTAATCCAGTTGTAGTAAATGGGCTGCGTGTTGGGCAAGTAAAAAATGTTTATTTCAATCCCGATATGTCAGGCAGTATAATGGTAAGTGTTACATTATCAACAAATTTGCCAATACCCAATAATACTATTGCACGAATTTTTAGTTCTGACTTGATGGGTTCTAAAGCTATTGAGCTAGTGTTGGGTACATCAAAACAAAGATTACAACGGGGTGATACTCTGCCTACCAGTGTTGAAGCAGGGTTAATGGCTGCAGTTAATGAACAGGTGCAACCGATCAAGAAGAAAGCGGAAGATTTGCTTGCGTCAATTGATACTTTAGTTACTGCTTTTCAGTCAATTTTTAATGAGTCAGCTCGTAAGAATTTAAGAAATAGCTTTACAGATATTGAGAGGACTCTTGATAACTTGCAAAATGCTTCTTCAAATATTGACACACTTGTTGACACAGAGTCATCGCGCATAGCGGCAATACTTACTAATATCGACATGGTAACCATGACATTGCGCGAGAATAGAGGCAACATGACTGAAATAATGACAAATTTTAAAACAATTAGCGATTCATTAGTTAAGTTGGAAATCCCCGGTACATTTTCGCGTATCGACAAAGTGCTTGCTGATATGCAAACAGCTATTGACAATGTAAATAACGGACAAGGAACCCTTGGTAAATTAATGACTAATGACAGCCTTTATCTTGAGCTAAACCGCTCTGCCACAGCACTCGACTCCCTTATCAATGATGTTAAAAATCATCCTAAGAAATATGTAAGGTTCTCACTATTTTA